>SIBB01000048.1 GCA_009695395.1 Pedosphaera sp.
ATCTACGGCCGCTACCTGCTTGCGCTGGGCCGCAACGAGGACGCCGCGCGCTACAGCGGCATCAACACCGGGGCTATGACCATCCTCGCCTACGTCATCTGCTCCACGCTGGCGGGCCTGGGCGGCGTGCTCTTCGTGCTGGATGTGAACTCCGCGCAGCCGGTGGACTTCGGGAACTTCTACGAGCTTTACGCCATCGCGGCGGCCGTGCTGGGCGGTTGCAGCCTGCGCGGGGGCGAAGGCTCCATCCTCGGCGTCATCATCGGCACCGCATTGATCCTCGTGCTGCGGAACGTCGTCACGCTCGTGACCAACCACAGCAACATCGAGTTCGCCATCATCGGGACGGTCATCCTGATCGGGGTTATCGCGGATGAACTGGTGAAGCGCTACGCCGTGAAGCGCCGCGCCGCCCGGGCCTTGGCGGAGTAATCCGGCCGACTCAGCGGGGTGTGAGCCTCGCAAGCAGCTTGGCAACTTGCCGGACGCGTCCTCGTCCTTTCATGCGGGTGGGTGAGATCGGGCTGTCGCTGCGCGACTCGCAAAACCTGATTTGCACCCTTTCCGGCGGCGAGGCTTGCACACTCCTCGCGCAAACTTCAACCTGCCACTGCACTATGACCAAAGTCATCATCACCGGCGCGAAAGGCCGCATGGGCCAGACACTCATCGCCTGCGCATCGCACATCCCGGGCATTCAGGTCGTCGGCCAGATTGATATGGGCGACGAACTTGGTGCCGTAATTACCACCGCCGACGCGGTGATCGACTTCAGCTTCCACAACGCGACGCTCGGCGTGGCGGAACTCTGCGCCCAACACAAGAAAGCGCTCGTCATCGGCACGACCGGCCACGCGGACGAGGAAAAATCCGCAATCCGTAATCTGCAATCCGCAATCCCGATGGTCTGGGCCTCGAACTACTCCACCGGCGTCAACACGCTCTTCTGGCTCACGCGCAAGGCGGCGGAAATCCTCGGCCCGAACTTCGACCTCGAAGTGGTCGAGATGCACCATCGCCTCAAGAAGGATGCGCCCAGCGGCACGGCCACGACGTTACTGGAAATCCTGGGCGACGTGCGCAAGGTGCAGCTCAAGGACGCGCTGCGCCATGGACGCAAGGGCATCGTCGGCGAGCGCACCAGCCAGGAGATTGGCATCCACGCCCTGCGCGGCGGCGACGTGGTGGGGGACCACACGGTCATCTTCGCCGCGAACGGTGAGCGGGTGGAACTTACGCACAAGGCCAGCAGCCGCGAGACCTTTGCCAACGGCGCGCTTCGCGCCGCGCAGTGGGTTGTGCAACAGAAGCCCGGCCTCTACGATATGCAGGATGTGCTGGGACTGAAGTGAATGCGGAATGCGGAATGCGGAATGCGGAATGGGTGGCGGTCATCGCTCTCGGTGGAAATCTGGGCGATGCGAGGGCGACGGTTCACGAGGCGCTGGAGCGGCTCGCCGCTTTCTCCTCCAGACCACTACTCCGCTCTTCGCTCTGGCGCAGCACGCCGGTGGATTGCCCTGCCGGTTCGCCGGACTTCATCAACGCGGTCGCCGCGTTCACTCCGTTGCCTCACTTCACGCCGGAGACTTTGCTCGCGGAGTTGCAGGCGCTGGAGCGCGAGTTTGGCCGCCGTCCCAAGCTTGTTTTGAACGAAGCCCGTCCGCTGGACCTCGACCTGATCGCGTGGGGCAGCGAGGTGAGGAACACGCCGACCTTCACGCTCCCACATCCGCGCGCGCACTTGCGCCGGTTCGTGCTGCTGCCGTTGAGCGAGGTGGCTCCAGACCTGGAGCTCCCCGGCCAGACGCAAACAGTCGCCGAGTTGCTGGCCGGACTGGCACCGGGCGAGGTGCTTGAGCGCGTGCAGTAGCGCGGGCGCACCCCTTGCCCCTTGTCACACGCCACCTGTCACCTCAAAGTCTCCGCGAATGAGTAACCATTCGGATGCGCCGCTGGACAAACTCTGGCGCGAATATGGCGAGGTCTTCGAGGCCTTCGATGACCTCATGCTCGCGCGCTGGATGGCGCAGACGCTCGGTCAGTTGCAGGGGCGCGTCTGGCGCAGTTCGCACCCGCTCGTCGGCGCGTATCGCCTCGCCGCGCAGGTCGCTCACGACCGGCAGATCTGGCACAAGCGCCTCGCCACCGCACCGCGTGATTACCCCGAGGCCCCTTGTTGCCGCGCGCCGCTGCTCCCGTTCATCACCCGCGATGTGCCGGAGCAGGGTCTCCTCTGCCAGCACTGCAACGCGACCGCCGTCCCCTTCGACGACATCCCTGCGGACGTGCAAAAGATGCTGCGCAACTGGGCCGAGAAATACGCGCCCATCCATCAAGTCGCGCACTGGGACGACCGCCAGCAGAAGCGCACCGGCAACTACGACCGCGCTCTCGAAGACGCCGCGACCGAGGCCGAGCGGTTGCTTGCCGACGCTGGCAACAAGCTCGGCCCCGCGCTGCTGGAGTTTTACCCGGCAGTCGTTTGGGAGGATCAGGACGAGTGCCTCGACGTTCGGCCCGAGGATATTCCCTTGTGACATGAAATTCCTCCTTAAATGGGCGTTCCGCCTCTTCCTGCTGCTGCTCGTGCTGCTGGCGATTCTAGCCCTGAGTTTCGACGCCATTGTTACCAGCATCGCCGAGAGCAAACTCCGCAAGCAGACCGGGCTTGAAGTGCGTTTGGAAAAGCTGGAGCTGCGCCCGTGGAGCGGACGCGCGCGCATCGAGAAGCTCGTCATCTACAACCCCGCCGAGTTTGGCGGCGGCCCGCTGGTGAACCTTGCCGAGCTGCACATTGAATATGACCCCGCTCTCGCTCGCGAGCGGAAGCTGCATCTCAAGGCGCTGCGCTTCAACCTCGCGGAGCTGCACATCGTCGTGGATAAGAGCGGTCAGTCCAACCTCGACGGCGTGCGCAAGGTCGTGGAGGAAATCCGCGGCGGCAACCGGGCGTCGCGGACCAACGCGCCGATGGAATTTGTCGGCCTCGACATGCTCAACCTCACGCTCGGCAAGGGCACCTGGACCGACCTTCGAAATTCCGGCACGCCGCGCGAGTTCGATCTGCGCATCCGCAATGAGGTCGTGCAGGACATGAAGGACTCGAAAGACGTGGTCGCGAAGCTCACACCCATCCTCGTCCGCGCAGGGCTCGCGTTCTTCGGCGTGGGGCAACCCGTGCCCGCCCCTCCCACAACGAACGGGCCGCCTGCGCTCAAACCCAACGAGGCGTCGGTGCCAAAGAAGTAAGCCGCCGCAAGTCATCCGCCCGTAGTGATGCGCACTCCCAAGCCACCCGTCGCCGGCAACGAGCCCCAGCGGGTTTGGTGGTGGGCCACGTTGCTGGCAGTGGTCACCGTGGCTCTGTTCGCGCCGGTGCGGAACTTCGGCTTCGTGAACTTCGACGACGATGTCTTCGTGTTCGCCAACGACATGGTGCGCCGGGGTTTCACTTGGGAAGGTGTGACGTGGGCGTTTCTCTCCGCTGACATTGATTACTGGCGACCTCTGAGTTGGCTGTCGCACATGATGGATGTCGAACTCTTCGGCCTGCGCGCGGGCGGACACCACCTCACCAGCGTTCTCATCCACGCAGCAAATGCCGTCCTCCTGTTCCTCGCGCTGCGCCGGCTGACTCGCATCTTTCTGCCCAGCCTCCTCGTGGCCGCGCTCTTTGCGTGGCACCCGTGCCATGTCGAATCCGTCGCGTGGGTCGCGGAGCGCAAGGACGTGTTGTGCGCGTTCTTCTGGTTCCTCGGGCTGTGGTGCTACGCGGGCTATGTGGAAGCGCCGGGTAGCAAGCGATTCGCCGCCGTGGCCGCGTGCCTCGCGCTGGGCCTGATGTCGAAGCCGATGATTCTCACGTTTCCGTTTCTGCTCCTGCTGTTGGATGTCTGGCCGTTGCGCCGTGCGGAGTTCACGGGCGACTGGCGGGAGTTCGCGCGGCGGTTCCGCCCGCTCGTGCTGGAGAAACTGTCGTTTTTTGCACTCGTGGCGCTCGCGGCGACCGCCACTTACATTGCGCAGCGCAACGTCGGGGCGATGATGTCCGAGGAGTCGCATCCGCTCGCCGCTCGGCTCGCCAATATCGCCGTCGCATACGCGCGGTATCTCGGGATGGCCTTTTGGCCGGTGGACCTCGCCATTCTCTATCCGATGCCGCGTGGTTGGCCCGCGTGGCAAGTCGCGGGTGCGCTCGGGTTGCTCGCGGGGATCAGTTGGTTCGTCGTGCGGCGCCTTGCACGGGAGCCGTGGCTGGCAGTGGGTTGGTTTTGGTTCGTGGGCACGCTCGTGCCCGTGATCGGACTCGTGCAGGTGGGCAACCAGTCCATTGCCGATCGTTACACCTACGTGCCGCTCGTGGGCCTGTTCGTCGCTCTCGCCGGGTCGCTCGAGGCGTGGCGCGCCGCCCGTCCCGGCAGCTCGCGAGGATTGGCGTGTGTGACGTTTCTCGCGCTTGGACTGTGTGTGATTGGGACGCACCGGCAACTGCCGCACTGGCGCGACGGCATCGCCATCTTCGAGCAGGCCGTGCGCGTGACGCGTGACAACTACATCGCGCTGACCAACCTTGGGAACAATGTCGCGCGCGCCGGCCAAAATCAGAGGGCCATCGACCTTTACCAAGAGGCATTGCGCATCCGTCCGGACAGCGCGGAGACGCATTTCAACCTCGCGTCCTCGCTGGCCGAAACGGGGCAGGGGGTGGTCGCTGAAAAGCATTACCGCGAAGCGTTCCGCTTGCAGCCGCGTCACGCAAAGTCGCACAACAATCTCGCAAACCTGTTGTCCGACTCGGGACGCGTCCCCGAGGCGATGAACCACTACGATGAGAGCCTGCGCCTCCAGCCTGGCAACCTCGAGGCGCGCTTCAACTACGGCATCACGCTCGCAGACGCCGGCAAGCCGACCGAGGCCATCGCTCAGTTCGAGGCCGCTGTGAAACGTCGGCCTGACTTCACCCGCGCGCGATTGCAGCTCGTCTCGATGCTGGCTGCGGCCGGCAAATCCAGCGAGGCGATGGCGCACAACACGGAGTTACTCCGCCACGACCCAGAATCACCAGAAGGGCACGCCAACCAAGGTTCGTTCGCCTCGGCGCTCGGTGACTGGAACTCCGCAGTTCTTCACTGGCAAAAGGCGGTGCAGTTGAATCCCGGGTTTCTCCCGGCGGTTTACAAGCTCGCGTGGACACTCGCGACGCACCCGAACGCCACCGTGCGCAACCCCAAGTCCGCGCTCGAACTGGCCGGGCATTTCACCCGGCTCGCGGGCACTCAAAACCCCGAGGCACTCGACCTTCTCGCCGTGGCTTATGCCGCGAACGGAGCCTTTCAGCCAGCGGCCCAGCACGCGGAACGGGCACTCGCCGTCGCTGGCACCAACGCGGCGCTGGCGGCGGTGCTGCGCGCGCGACTGACACTGTTCCAGAGTGGCAAGCCGTTCATCGAGGGCGTGGGCAAGTGATTGCCGCTTTCCGGCGTGCAATCGCGGCGGCGTTCGCCTAAAGACCCGCCGTGAACATTCTCGGCATCATCCCGGCGCGCTTCGCCTCCACGCGCTTTCCCGGCAAGCCACTGCATCTCATCGCTGGCCAGTCGCTCATCCAGCGCGTCATTCAGCGTTGCCAGCTCGCCAAGTCGTTGCGCGAGGTCATCGTCGCCACGGACGACGAGCGCATCGCGGAGGTCGCACGGAAATTCTGCCGGGTCGAGATGACGCGCGCCGACCATCCCAGCGGTTCCGACCGCATCGCGGAGGTTGCCTCGCGCTGTGCGTGCGACGCGGTGGTGAACATCCAGGGCGATGAGCCGCTCATTGACCCAACGGTGATTGATGTCGTCGCGACCGCGCTGGTCGGCGCGGACATGTCCACCGCCGCCACGCCCATCCGGAACCTTGAGGAATACGACAACCCAAACGTGGTGAAGGTCGTGACCAGTGTGGCGGGCCACGCGCTTTACTTCTCGCGACGGACGATTCCGTTTCTCCGCGACCACGCTGCTCAACCCCCGCCTGCCCAGCTCTCCGCGTTTCCCATTCTCAAACACCTCGGCATCTACGGCTACCGGCGCGACGCGTTGCTGCGGCTCGTGAAGTTCCCACAGTCGCCGCTGGAGCAGGCCGAGCGGCTGGAGCAGCTCCGCGCGCTGGAGAACGGCATTCCCATCGCCGTGGTCCGCGTCGACTACGACAGCATCGGCGTGGACGTGCCGGCGGATGTGGAGCGCGTCGAGCGCCTCCTAGCGAACGCGAGCCTGCCGTGAGCGTCCGCATTGAACTCCTCCAAGTTGCCCGACTCGGCGCGAAGGAGCTTGGCGATTCCGCCGAGCTTGTGCGCGCGTTCTACTGCCGCCAGTGGACCGACGCGGGCGCGGGTCGCGACCGTTCGGACCGTTCGGACCTCTACTACACCGTCTTCACGCTGAACGGCTGCGAGGCGCTGGAGGTCGCGGTTCCCGACGTGAATCTGGCCGTGTGGCTGCAAAAATTCGGCGTGGGCGAAGGGCTGGACTTGGTTCATCTCACTTCACTCGCGCGCTGTTGGGCTTCGCTCGGCAAGAAGCGGATGCCCGACGGTCTCGCGAAGGCGCTGCTGGCCCGGCTCGAAGCGTTCCGCAAACCCGATGGCGGCTACGACAGCAGCACTTCCAAGCAACACGGCACGGCCTACGGTTCGTTCCTCGCGCTCGGCGCGTATCAAGACCTTGGCAAGTTTCCGCCGCGCCCCTTGAGCATCGTGCAAAGTCTCAAGCTGCTGGAGACACCCGATCACGCTTGGAACAACGCGCCCGGTTTGCCCGTCGGCTCGACGAATCCCACGGCCGGCGCGGTCACGTTGCTGCGTCACTTGCACCTGCCGCTGAATCCCGCCGTCGGCGACTGGCTGCTCGCGCGGCTGCACCCGCAAGGCGGCTTCACCGCCGTGCCCGGCGCGCCGATGCCCGACCTGCTCTCCACCGCCACAGCGCTCCACGCGCTCGCGAGCCTCGACCGCCGATTGACCGCTGCGCAACGCGAGCGCTGTCTCGACTTCGTGGACTCGCTCTGGTCGGCGGAGGGCGGCTTCCACGGCCACTGGGCGGATGATCACCTCGACGCGGAATACACCTTCTACGGGCTGCTCGCGCTGGGGCATTTGAGTGTGCAGTGACGGCAGAATTTGACGGGCTTGCCCGCTTCGTTACAGTCGTTCCTCACCGATGAAAAAATCTTCCAGTCTCAATCCAAAAGACCGTTTCGTCATTATTATGGCTGGGGGGCGCGGCGAGCGCTTCTGGCCCGTCAGCCGCGAGCAGACGCCCAAGCAGCTCATCAAGCTCCTCGGCGACACCTCGTTCCTCCAGCAAGCCGTGGCCCGCGTCACGCCGCTGGTGCCGATGGAAAACATCTTCGTCATCACCAACGCTGTGCAGGCGTCCGAGGTGCGGAAGCAGTTGCCCAAGCTGCCCAAGGAAAACGTCGTGGCCGAACCCATCGGGCGCGACACCTGCGCGGCGGTCACGCTGGGTGCGGCGATGGTCGGCGCGCGTTCGACCACCGGCGTCATGGCCGTGTTGCCCGCGGACCACGTCATCCCGGAGGAGAAGAAGTTTCAGACCGTGCTCGGAGATTGCTTCGACCTCGCGGCGCGCGGGCAGGCCATCGTGACGATTGGTATCAAGCCCACCGAGCCCGCCACCGGCTACGGCTACATTCGCACGGGCAACCAGTTGCCTCCGCCCGCTGGCGTGAAGCCCTACAAGACCGCGATGTTTAAGGCCGAGCGCTTCGTGGAGAAACCCAACTACGACACCGCCGTGGAATACGTGAACAGCGGCCACTATCGCTGGAACGCCGGGATGTTCATCTGGAGCTTCGTCACGGTGACGAATGGTCTCGAAGCGCATCAGCCCGAGATGGCCGCTGCCTGCCACCGCTGGTTCGACGCCGCGAAGTCACCGGCGAAGCTCGCGAAGGTCCTCGCGAAGGAATACCCGGACATCAAGAAGGTCTCGATTGACTACGCGCTGATGGAGAAGGCGCAGAACGTCGTGGTGGCCGACGGCTCCTTCGCGTGGGACGACCTCGGCTCGTGGAACGCGCTCGCGCACCACGTGAAGCCCGACGCCGAGGGTAATTGCGCCGTGGCCGACTTCATCCACGTGGACGCCGCGCGGAACATCATCTACGACGCCCGCAGCAAGCAGCTGCGCACGCCCATTTGCATCGTGGGCCTGCGCGACAGCATCATCGTGCAGACCGACGACGCCACGCTCGTCGCGCACAAGAGCCAATCACAGAAAATCAAAGAGCTGGTGAAGAAACTATCGGAGGACGCGCGGCTGAAGCTGTTGGTGTAACGCGCGAGGCTGGGGCGAAGCGATAGGGGCTGGACAGCGACGGTTGGCCACGTGTCGGCGGCTTGTCCCCATCTCGGGGCGACTGGAAGCCGCTGGCTCCTTCGCCAACAAAGTGCTTGTGCGAAGTCTTTTAGGCTGTAATTTCTGTCCTGACAGAAATAACAAAACAACCTATGCCCGCTCTCAGTCCGGTTCAGCAGAAGTTCGTCCTCCACTGGGGTGAGATGGGCACGCGCTGGGGCATCAACCGCACCGTCGCCCAGATTCACGCGCTGCTCTACATCGCCCCGAAGCCCATTCCCGCCGAGGATATATCGGAGACGCTCCAGGTGGCCCGCTCGAACGTGAGCACCAGCCTCAAGGAGCTTCAGGCTTGGGGCATCATCCGCCGTGTGCACGTCATGGGCGACAGCCGTGACCATTACGAGTGCATGAAGGACGTGTGGGAGATGTTCCGCGTGGTGCTGGACGAGCGGAAGAAGCGAGAGATTGACCCGACCCTCACCGTCTTGCGCGAGTGCATCATTGAGGCCGAACAGGACAAGGAGACCGACGAACACACCGAGCAGAAGCTCCGCGAGTTGCACGACTTCTTCGAGTTGACCACCAACTGGTATGGGCAAATCCGCCAGTGGCCCACCAGCGCGCTGACCAAGTTCGTGAAGCTTGGCGACAAGGTCCGCAAGCTCCTGGGCATCGGGGAAGCGGGGGACGGCAAACGCTAAACGAATCAACGCCATGAACCCACAGCCCGTCTTGCGGCGAATTCAGCCGCCTCATCACGAAAGGAGCACCCTATGAAACTCACGCTCGTCCATCCGCTGCGGGAATGGTGGTTGAGATTGAAGCTGCCCCGGTCGGCATCGCCCCCGTGCGTGGCGCGGAAGCAGCCGTTGCCGCTGACCCGCCCGAAGGCGCACCGCACCACGAGCTTCTTTGAACTGCCATGAAACTTCACCAGCTCTGGAACTTGCACGGCGTGATCGGTCGGGAAACGTATTTCCTCTGGGGGATGCTGCTCTTCGCGATCAAGTGGAACTTCGACCGATTCGTCTTTGGATGGATGCCAGACGGGCGTCTCGTCAGCTTTACGGATTACTTCCACGCCGGTTTTCCGGCAGGTGACTGGCTCACGGTGGAAGCCGTGCGCGAACACGGCTGGCGGATGCTGCTGCCGTCGCTTCCGTTTCTCTATGCGGGCGTGGTCCTCACCGTTCAGCGGCTGCGCTCGGCGCGGCTGCCGCTGTGGCTGGCGGTGTTCTTTGTAGTGCCGGTTTTGAAATGGTTTCTCTTCCTCGCCACCGCTGTCGCTCCGCGCCGAGAAGCTCTGGAGCCGCCTCCGCATGAAGGCATTCGCCCACCGAACTGGCTGGAACGGGCCTACCCCAAGAGCCGACTTGGCAGCGCGATGGCTGGCGTGGCGATGTCCTGCGCGCTGCTGTGGGCTGCGACGCTACTGGGCACGCAGGGCTTTATGCAGTATGGCTGGGGACTCTTCCTCGGCCTGCCGTTTGTCGCCGGCTTTCTCGCCGCGATGTCTTACGGCGTGCACGAGGTGCGCACTCTGCGCGAGAGTTTGCTGGTGGCCCTGCTGGCGGTGCTGGTCGCTTCGGTGGGCTTTGTCGCCCTCGCGATTGAAGGCGTCATCTGCATCTCGATGGCAGCTCCGCTGGCCGTGCCGCTGGCGTTGGTCGGGGCGATGCTGGGTCATACCGTGCAGCCGTCGCGTCGTCGGCAAAGTTCTGCGCAGTTGTTCTGCTCTGGGATACTTGCCGTGCCGCTGATGCTCGGCGGCGAAAGGCTGGCCGACGCGCCCTCACCCTTGCTCGAAGTGCGGTCGTCCCTCGATGTGGCAGCGCCTCCGGAGCGCGTGTGGGGGCACGTCGTTGCGTTCACCGAACTGCCGCCCCCGACCGACTGGCTGTTCCGGCTGGGCATCGCGTATCCGCAACGCGCCGAGATGTTCGGTGAAGGCCCGGGGGCTGTGCGCCATTGCGTGTTCTCCACCGGCCCGTTCGTGGAGCCGATTGAAGTCTGGGATGAACCGCGCCTGCTGTGCTTTGGCGTGACAAAGAGTCCGCCGCCGATGGAGGAGTGGACGCCGTATCAAGACGTTCACCCGCCGCACTTGGACGGCTTCCTCGCATCCGAGCGCGGCCAGTTTCAACTCACCGCACTTCCCAACGGCGGCACTCGGCTGGAAGGCACGACTTGGTATCGGCACAATATGTGGCCGGTGAGCTACTGGCAGATTTGGTCCGACTACATCATCCATCGCATCCACTTGCGTGTGCTGGAGAACATCAAGGCGCGGGCGGAAGCGCCCGTTTACACTCCATGAGGCAGCAGCGCATCGTGCTCGCGGGCGGCTCTGGCTTTCTCGGGCAGGCTTTGGTGAAGTATTTTCAAACGCTCGGCTGGGAGGTGATCGTGCTGACGCGCTCGCCGCAGGCAGCCCGTGCAGCCCGTGAAGTCCGCTGGGATGCCGAGACGTTGGGCGAGTGGGCGAGCGAATTGGACGGTGCGGCGGCGGTCGTGAACCTCACCGGACGCACCGTGGATTGCCGCTACACTGCCGAGAACCGCCGGCTGATCATGAACTCGCGCGTGAACTCGACGCGCGCCGTCGGCCAAGCCATCGCGCAGTGCGGGCAGCCGCCGCGCGTGTGGTTGAACGCCAGTTCGGCGACAATTTACCGGCACACGCTCGGCGCGGCGTGGGATGAGTCGGGGACGGACTTCGCCGCGACGCCGGAGGTGAAGGATGCCTTCTCGCTGGAGGTCATCCACGCGTGGGAGCGGGCGCTGGACGAAGCGCAAACGCCCCGCACGCGGAAGGTCGCGCTGCGCACGACGATGGTGCTGGGGCCCGCGCGCAACAGCGTCTTCCCCGTGCTGCGGCGGTTGGCGCGGCTGGGCTTGGGCGGGCGCATGGGCAGCGGGGAGCAGTTCGTGTCGTGGCTGCACGAGGCGGACTTTCTCCGCGCGGTGGAGTTCGTGATCGCACACGAGGAGTTGAGCGGTTCGGTGAATTTCGCTGCGCCGAACCCGGTGCCGAACCACGAGCTGATGCGGGCGTTCCGCGAGCTGGTGGGGATGCCCATCGGCCTACCGGCGACGGCGTGGATGCTGGAGGTCGGCGCGTTCTTCCTGCGGACGGAGACGGAGTTGATTTTGAAAAGCCGACGCGTCGTGCCGGGCCGGCTGCTGCGAGCTGGGTTTGAATTCCGCTTCCCGGAGCTGCGCGGGGCGCTGTCGGAGTTGCAATCGAGGGCCGGCTCGACTTGTGGCCGCTGCGCTCCAGACTCCGCGCCGCATTAACCCGCACTCGAATTATGATTACTCTTCTCGTTGGCTCGAATCGTCCCGGTAGCAACACGCGGCTCGTCGCGCGGCAGCTCGAAGGTATTTACACTGAGATGAAACAGCCCGTGCGCTTGCTGGACCTAGCGCAGCTGCCTCCGGAGATTTTCACGCCCTCGGCATACTCGGAGAAGCCGGCCAGTTTCGCGCCCTTCGCCGACGCTGTCCTGACCTCGTCCGGCCTGCACGTCGTGACGCCGGAATACAACGGCTCCATGCCGGGCGTGCTGAAGTATTTCATAGACCTGCTGAAGTTCCCGGAGAGCTTCGAGCGGCGGCCGGTGTGCTTCACGGGGCTGGCGGCGGGGCAATGGGGCGCACTGCGCGCAGTGGAGCAGCTCCAGCAAATCTTTGGCTACCGGAACGCGCACATCTTTCCTGAGCGCGTGTTCATTCCCGGCATCGGTCAGCAGATGGGCGCGGATGGACGGCTGAAGGATGAGGAGCTCGTCGGACGGTTGCGCAAACAGGCGTCGGGTTTTGTGGAGTTTACGCGGCGGCTTGGGTAGCAGACCGGAAATAGGAGTTAGCAGTCAGCAGTCAGAAGTGCCGAGCTTGCGCCGCCCCTATTCTGTCTCCTGACTTCTGTCTCCTGCCTCCTGTTTTCACCGCGTCAGCACGTGGCGCAGATACAGATACATCAGCGGCGCGTTGAACAGCAGGCTGTCGAGGAGGTCGAGTATCCCGCCGATGCCGGGGAAGTAACCGCCCGAGTCCTTCACGCCGGCCTCGCGCTTGAAGAGGGATTCGATGAGGTCGCCGATCACCGCGGAGACGCTCAGAACCACGCCGAGGATGAGTGCGTGTGTGAGGTTCATCCCGGGAAGTTTCGCGCCCGCGAAGTGCGCGAACGTCACGCTCGCCGCCGTCGAGATCACCACGGCACCCGCGAAGCCTTCCCATGTCTTCCCCGGGCTGATCCGCGGGATCATCTTGTGCTTGCCGATGAGCGAGCCGGTGCAATACGCGCCGACGTCGCTGAACTTGGTCACGAGGATGAAGTAGAGCACGTAGAACGTCCCCGCGTCCGGCGAAGCGCCTGGAGGGAAGCGGAAGAACTCGATCTTCTGGATGAAGTTCAGCAGCCACGGCACATACATGAGGCCGAGGAGCGTTGTCGCCATGGCCGTGATGCCGTGCGGATTGTCCTTCGCCATGAACTGCCGGATGCACAGGCCGAGGACGAAGAGGATGAGGAAGCTTGTCTCGAAATCGTTGACGCGTGCGGGCGAGTCGTAGATGCCGAACTTCCCGGCGCAATGCAGAAACGTCCCGGCCACCATCAGCAGGCCCGCCGCCATGCCGAACTTGCGGAAGCACACCAACCCGCGCGCCCGCACGAGCCCGTAGAACTCGAACATACCGCTGGCCGCCAGCAGCAGCATGATGAGGAGGAACACCGTGTCCGACAGCGTCTTGTTCCCGGAGAAGAGCGCGCCCAGCACC
>SIBB01000049.1 GCA_009695395.1 Pedosphaera sp.
ATGAATCGTTTCACACGCGCCAGCTTGCTGAGATCCCCGGCTCATTGCAGCAAAAAGGGTGTCGCCCTCGCGGACGACACCCTTGAAGAGAGGTCAGCCTTACACGTTGTAGGTGCTCGACGAGATGTTGCCGCCGCGGCCGGTCCAGTTCGTGTGGAAGAACTCGCCGCGCGGTTTGTCCAAGCGCTCGTAGGTGTGCGCGCCGAAGTAATCGCGCTGCGCCTGGAGCAGGTTCGCCGGCAACACGGCGCTGCGATACTGGTCGTAGAATGCCAGCGCAGTGCTGAAGGCCGGCACGGGGATGCCACGCAACGCCGCCGTGGAGACGATCTTGCGCCAGCCCTTCTGACAGCGCTTGATCTCGGCGCGGAAGAAGTCGTCGAGCATGAGGTTCGCGAGCTTCGGGTTCTTGTCGTAGGCTTCCTTGATCTTGCCGAGGAAGGCGCTGCGGATGATGCAGCCGCCGCGCCACATGAGGGCGATGCCGCCGTAGTTGAGGTTCCAGCCGTATTCCTTCGCGGCGGCGCGCATGAGCATGTAGCCCTGCGCGTAGCTGACGATCTTGGAGCAGTAGAGCGCGTCGCGGATGTCGGCGATGAACTGCTTCTTGCGCTCGGGGTTCGCTGCGATGCTGGTGAGGAACGGACGCGGGCCTTTCAACTTCTTCGCAGCCTTCACGCGCTCGTCTTTCAGCGCGGAGACGCAGCGGGAGTAAACCGCTTCCGCCATGAGCGTGATGGGGGTGCCGAGGTCTTGGGAGTTGATGACGGTCCACTTGCCGGTGCCCTTCTGGCCGGCGGTGTCGAGGATCTTGTCCACGAGCGGGGAGCCGTCCTCGTCCTTTTTGGCGAGGATGTCGCGGCTGATCTCGATGAGGTAGCTGTCGAGGTCGCCGGTGTTCCATTCCTTGAGCACCTCGTGCATCTCGTCGGCGCTCATCCCGACGCCGTTCTTCATGATGTTGTAGGCCTCGCAGATGAGCTGCATGTCGCCATACTCGATGCCGTTGTGGACCATCTTCACGTAATGGCCCGCACCGCCCTCGCCGACCCAGTCGCAGCAGGGCGTGCCGCCGTCTACCTTGGCGGAGATGCCTTGGAAGATGGGCTTCACAGACGGCCACGCCGAATGGGAGCCGCCGGGCATGATGGAAGGGCCGTTCCGGGCGCCTTCCTCGCCGCCGGACACGCCGGTGCCGATGTATTGAAAGCCTTTGCTCTCGAGATATTTCACCCGGCGGTCGGTGTCGCCGAAGAGGGAGTTGCCGCCGTCAATGACGATGTCGCCGACCTCGAGGTGTGGCAGCAACGTATCGATGAACTCGTCCACCGGTTTGCCGGCCTTGACCATGAGCATGACGCGGCGGGGGCGCTTGAGCTTGCTCATCAGCTCCGGGATGGAGTGCGCGCCGATGACGTTCGTGCCCTTGGCCTCGTTGGCGAGGAAGTCGTCCACCTTCGAGGTGGTGCGGTTGTAGGCCACGACGGTGAAGCCGTGGTCGTTCATGTTGAGGATCAGATTCTGGCCCATGACGGCCAAGCCGATGACTGCGATATCGCCTGTAGGTTCCATGATGTTGAGTCGGGTAAAACCGAATTAGGAGCAACAGCTTAATGAGGTGGACGGAGGCGGCGAGATTTTTTTCCGGCATGCTCTTGGGGTTCTGCAGCTCACCCGGCCCTGTTTGTCCGCGTTACGATTTCCTGCCGGACGATGTCTGCGAGGGCTTGGCGGGCGTGGATGCTAGCCTCGGAGAACTGTCGCGGGCGGACACCTCGTCCAACTCCCCGTCCGGGAACATTTAATTCGATTCAGCTCGCGCCTGAGCAAAGCGCGGGCAAAGGGCTTGACCGCTTTTTGCCCACCCCTAGAGTCCGCCCAATTTGTTTGCTACTGGATGAAAGCAATTCTCGCCCTCGAAGATGGTTCTGTGTTCCACGGCACGGGTTTTGGCGCGCAAGCGTCGGCCTGTGGCGAGGTGTGTTTCAACACCTCGATGACCGGGTATCAGGAGATTCTCACCGACCCGTCCTACAAGGGGCAGATCGTGACGATGACCTACCCGCTCATCGGCAACTACGGCGTCAACGCGCAAGACATCGAGTCGTGGCGGCCGCACGCGTCGGGCTTCGTCATCCGCGAGCTGTCGCCGGTTGTCAGCAACTGGCGCGCGGATTGGTCGCTCGGTGACTACCTTCAGCAGAACGGCATTCCCGGCATCCAAGGCATTGATACGCGCGCGCTCACCAAGAAGCTCCGCGTGCGGGGCGCGTTGAATGGCTTTCTCTCGACTGAGTTGGGTATGACCGAGGCCGAGGCGGTGCACCGCGCGAAGGAGTTCGTCTTCGTCGGTGTGGACTACGTGAAGGAAGTCACGCACAAGGAAGCCTTCGCGTGGGACCCGGACGACAAGCAGAGCGCGGAGTTCGATGTGGTGCGCGGCAGTGCGCAGGTGGACGCGCGCAACTTCTGCAAGCCGCTCCCGCCGGCGGACATTCCCATCGTCGCGTTCGACTTCGGCATGAAATACAACATCGCGCGCAACCTGCGGCAGACGGGTTTCAAAGTGCAGGTCGTCCCCGCAACCACCAGTGCCGCCGACGCGCTCAAGCACAAGCCCGCCGGCATCTTCCTGAGCAACGGTCCCGGCGATCCTGCCGCGCTCGACTACATCGTGCGCGAGGTGAAGACGCTCGTGGACACCGGCATTCCCATCTTCGGCATCTGCCTCGGCAACCAGCTCCTCGGGCAGGCGTTCGGCGGCAAGACCTTCAAACTCAAGTTCGGCCATCGCGGCGGCAACCAGCCGGTGAAGGACCTCGAATCTGGCCGCGTGGAAATCACCTCGCAGAACCACGGCTTCGCGGTGGACCCGGCGTCGCTGCCGTCCGATGTGGCGGTGAACCGCATCAACCTGAACGACCAGACCGTCGAGGGGATGCGCCACAAGTCGAAGCCCATCTTCAGCGTGCAGTATCACCCCGAAGCCTCGCCCGGCCCGCACGACTCGAACCCGCTCTTCGCCGAGTTCCGCCGGCTCATCGAGAAGAAGTAGGAGACGGCGTGAGGAGTCTCTGATTTTCTGCCGGCGGATAACGCAGATGACGCGGATGGAAATCCAAGTGCGTCTTTATCCCCGTCATCTGCGTTATCCGCGGGCAACTCAAAATGTCTTCGCCCTTTCACAAAGAACTCCACGCGCTCATCACCCAGCCCAGCCCCGCCGCGCTCGGCCCCGCCGCGCGCCCCGGCACACTGGCGCAAGCAGACTTGAACCGCGCGCTCGACGAGTTGTTCCGTCGCCACGGCTCGCCCGCGAAGGCCGAGCTCATCCGTGCGCTGCTGCTGCTCTGGCACGACCACCACGACGCCTCGCACACAATCTCGCAGAGCATCGAGAACCCCGACGGCAGCCTCGTCCACGGCATCCTGCACCGGCGCGAGCCGGACTACTGGAACGCGAAGTATTGGTTCCGTCACGTCGGCCAGCACCCGTGCTTCGCTGAACTGGCGAAGCTCGCCGCGCCCTTGCTCGCGGCTGACGCGAAGCTGTCCGCGCAACTTCTCACGGGCGGCGCGTGGGACGCCTCCGCCTTTGTGGACGCTGTCGAAGTTGCGGCCAGCAAGCCCGCGACGGATGCACCCCACCCACTTCTCCGTGCGCTGCAACAAGCCGAGACCGAGGCAGCGTTGGACTACTTCCTCACCTGAAACCCGACGCACAGCAGCGTGCCCCCACCAACCTTGAACGAACTCCCCGTTGTGCTTTCTGCCGTCCTGCCCGTGCTGCTCATCGCCGTCGCGGGCGTGGCGATGCGCAAGTTCGAGTGGCTCACCACCGAGGCCGACCACTCGCTGATGCGTGTCACCGTCAACTTGCTCATCCCCGCATTCATATTCGACAAGGTGCTGAACAACCCGGCGTTGGACCGCACTGAAAACATCTTCCTCGCGCCACTCGTCGGCTTCTGCACCGTCGCGTTGGGCATCGGCGTGAGCTGGCTGGCGATTCGACTGGCTGGCCTCCAGCGCGACGCAGCGGGTCGCACGTTCGCGTTCAGCACGGGTCTCTACAACTACGGCTACGTGCCGTTGCCGCTGGCGATGTCGCTCTTCGACCGCGAGACCGTCGGCGTGCTCATCGTCCACAACCTCGGGACGGAAATCGCCTTCTGGCTGCTGGGCACGATCGTCTTCGCGCACGCGGCCAAGGAGCCGCTCTGGAAGAAAATCCTCAACCCGCCGCTCCTCGCCATCGTGCTGACGCTGACGTTGAACTTCACCGGCGGCGCGGCCTACGTGCCGGAGTTCGCCAAGACCACTGCGCACATGCTCGGCGTCTGCGCCATCCCGATGGGCCTCGTGCTCATCGGCGCGATGATTGCGGACCATCTCGGCGAGTTCCACTCGGAGCAAGGCTGGCGCGTGATGGGCGCGTCGTGCGCGCTGCGGCTGGGTTTGATTCCCGTGCTGTTCCTCGCGCTAGCGAAGTTCCTGCCGTGCTCCGTGGAGCTCAAGCGCGTCATCCTCCTGCAAGCCGCGATGCCCTCCGCCGTCTTCGCCATCCTCGCCGCGCGCCACTTCGGCGGCGACGGCCCGACGGCGTTGCGCGTGGTCATCGCCACATCGGCGGTGAGCTTCGTGACAATACCGCTCTGGATTCGCGCGGGAATGAAATGGCTGGGGTTGTGAAACCACCCGGAGAAAACCACTAACCTGCACTGACCGGCACTAATCCGAATTTGAGAACAGGGATGTGTCGCTCTTTCCGCTGGGCCTCGTGCGTCTTGCTGACGGCGGTCTAAAGCAGAGGCCTTCATTAGTGCTGGTTAGTGCAGGTCAGTGGTTTTGACTCTTAGCCTTTCCCCCGCGCCCGCCGTCTGCCATGGTGGCACTGACATTGCCATGAACAACGCCTCTCCGAACTCCGCTGTCTCGCTGCGGGACTTCCTCTCTGCTTCCACGAAGTTTGCCGCCAGCGCCGCCGCACTCGCCACGCTCCCCGTGGAGCGCTTCGCCCACGGCGCTTCGCCGGGCGATACCATCAAGGTCGCGCTCGTCGGCGCGGGCGGTCGCGGCACCGGCGCGGCGGACCAGGCCATGCAGGCCGGGGCCGACGTGAAGCTCGTCGCCGTCGCGGATGTGCATCAAGACCGCATGGACCGCAGCCTCGCCTCGCTCAAGAAGCACAAGGACCAGCTCGCGGTGAAGGAGGAGAACAAGTTTCTCGGCTTTGACGCCTACAAGCAGGCCATCGCGCAGGCGGACGTGGTCATCCTCGCGACGCCGCCAGGCTTCCGCCCGATGATGTTCGAGGAGGCGGTGCGGCAGGGGAAACACGTCTTCATGGAGAAACCCGTCGCGGTGGACGGGCCGGGCATTCGCAAAGTTCTCGCCGCTGCTGAGGAAGCGAAGAAGAAGAATCTCAAGGTCGCCGTCGGCCTCCAGCGGCATCACCAGCCGAATTATCAGGAGAGCATGAAGCGCCTGCACGGCGGCGAGATTGGCGACATCATCTCGATGCGCTGCTACTGGAACACCTCGCCCGTGGGACCAAAGGTGACGCGCGAGCAGGCTGCCAAGCTCCTTGGCCGCGCGCCGACGGAGATGGAATACCAGCTGCGCAACTGGTATATGTTCACGTGGCTCTGCGGCGACCACATCGTCGAGCAGCACATCCACAACCTCGATGTCATCAACTGGGTGAAGCAGTCCTTCCCCGTGAGTTGCGCTGGCCTCGGTGGGCGCGCGTATCTGAGCGAGCCGGACCACGGCGAGATTTTCGACCACCACGCCGTCGAGTATGTCTATGCGGACGGCACGCGGATGTATTCGCAGTGCCGGCAGATTCCCAAGTGCAAGGGCGAGGTTTACGAAGCCGTGCAAGGCACGAAGGGAAGCTGGATTGCCGAGCGCAACGTCTTCGCCATCCGCGACCTGAAGCAGGAAGTGACCTGGCGCTATCAGGCGAAGGAAGGCGAGGCCAACGACGGCCACCGCCTCGAGCACATCCCGTTCTTCGACGCCATCCGCCACAACAAGCCTTACAACGAAGCCGAGCGCGGCGCGAAGAGCACGCTCACCGCCATCATGGGCCGCATGGCGACCTACGGCGGCCAACCCGTGACGTGGGAAGCGGCGCTGAACTCGAAGCTCGACCTCCTGCCCGAGCGCCTCGCGTGGGACGCCCCTCCGAAGCCCAAGCCGGGCCCGGATGGACGGTATCCGTATGCGATACCGGGCCGGACGGTGGCGCTGTAGCACAAGCTCTGCGCTGGGGGACTAAGTTGCGTTTCCCCGCGCTGGACAACCCGCCGCGACTTCCTACACTCGCCCCCGTTCCAGCTTGTTGAACGAGCTTATTTTGTCCGCCGCGAATGTCGTGGCGGACGGCCCAGTCCAACGCGATTAAAATTATGAGCAACCTGATTGTCCCTGTCACCGCTCCGGTCACGCGCCGGAGTTTCTTCTCCACCTCCACGAAGTTCGCCGCTGGCGCCGCTGCCTTGAGCACGCTGCCCATCGAGCGCTTCGTCCACGGCGCTTCGCCCGGGGACACCATCAAGGTCGCCCTCATCGGCATGGGCGGCCGCGGCTCGGGTGCCGCCGACCAAGCCCTCAGCACCGGAGAGAGCGTCAAGCTCGTCGCCGTCGCCGATGTGCATGAAGACCGCATGAAGGGCAGCATCAATATGCTTCGCAACAAGCATAAGGATAAGGTGCAAGTGAAGGAGGAGAACATGTTCATGGGCTTCGATGCTTACAAGAAAGCCATCGCCCTGGCCGACCTCGTCATCCTCGCCACGCCGCCCGGCTTCCGCCCGATGCAGTTCGAGGAAGCCGTCCGCCAAGGCAAGCACGTCTTCATGGAGAAGCCGGTTTGCGTGGACGTCGCTGGCTACAAGAAGGTCATCGCCGCCGCAGCCGAGGCGAAGAAGAAGAACCTCAAGGTCGGCGTCGGCCTCCAGCGCCATCACCAGGCCGGCTACATTGAGACCATCAAGCGCATCCACGACGGCCAGATGGGCGACATCACGGCGATGCGCGCCTATTGGAACGGCAACACCCCGTGGGTCAAACCCCGCGCCGACCTCGAGAAGCAATACGGCCGCAAGCTCACCGAGCTCGAATACCAGATGCGCAACTGGTATTACTTCGTCTGGCTCTGTGGCGACCACATCTGCGAGCAGCACATCCACAATCTTGACGTCATCAACTGGGTCAAGCGCGGTCACCCCGTCAGCGCGCGCGGCAACGGCGGCTGCGAAACCCGCAAAGGTCCCGACTACGGCGAAATCTTCGACCACCACGTCGTTGAGTTCACCTACGAAGACGGCTCCGTCTGCTTCAGTCAGTGCCGCCACCAGCTCGGCTGCTGGAACGACGTCTCCGAGCACGCCATCGGCACCAAGGGCGTGGCGAATCTCGGTCGCTACACCATCACTGGCCCCAATGCTTGGCGCTTCCAAGGCGGCGGCAAAGACGCCTACCAGCAGGAGCACGACGACCTCTTCGACGCCATCCGCAACGACAAGCCCTACAACGAAGCCGTCTATGGTGCGGACAGCTCCATGACCTCCGTCCTAGGCCGCATGGCGACCTACTCCGGCAAGGAAATCACCTGGGAAGCCGCGATGAAGTCCGAAGTCAGCGACACGATGGTCAAGGGCATTGACCAAGTGCCGTGGGCCGAGGCCATCAAGCTCACCCCGAACAGCGTCCCCGGCTCCGACGGCATGTATCAAATCGCCATCCCCGGCAAGACCGACGTGCTCAAGGCCCGCAAAGCCGCCTGAGCCGCCGGGCCAAGACCGTTTCCCTCAGCCCGCGTGTCCGCAAGGAGCGCGGGCTCCTTCTTTGATACGTTCGGAAAAAGTGGATCCTCGGTGAAGCCGATGCGTGTGCGTCACCGACAGGTGTCCATCCACACTCCCTGCCAACCAGTGGATTGAAACTGCCGGAGGATAACCATCGGAACTGGACCTCCAGCGTCGCTGTCGGCGTCAATGCATTTGGCAAGCGCGCGCTGACATGGAGCAAGATGCTCGTGGGCCGTTACCGGCGCTCACGCAAATCGCCCCTTCACCCAGTTCACCACTGTCTCCACCATCGGCGCGGTGTGCTCGCCGGCGAAGACGTGGTTCGAGCCTTGGAGCGGGACGAACTCCACGTCGCTGCTTGCGCGGATGAGGATGTCCTTCGAGTCTTGGATGGGCACCACGTCGTCCTCCGTGCCGTGGACGAGGAGCCACGGGACTTTCACCTTCGGCGCGGCGTCGAGCACGGTGCCGATTTGCGTGAGGTCGTCCATGTAGGCTTGCGAGAGGGGGCAGGCCTCGTCTTCCCACATGAAGCCCGCGCCCGGCTTCACCGTGCCGAACTCGCGCTGCGCGAAGGCCGCCGTCCGCACCATGCCCGCGAGCGAGACGAGCAGGCGGATGCGCGGGTCCTGGCTCGCACGCAGCACGCCCACCGCGCCGCCCATGCTGTGGCCGATGTAGCACACGTTCCACCCCGCGTAGGCGTCCAGCACGGAGCCGAGGTCGGCGACTTCCTTCGTGATGGTCGCGTCCACGAAGCGCCCGCCGGACGCGCCGTTGCCGGTGAAGGAGAGGCGCAGCGTGTTGACGCCCGCTGCGGCGAGTGCGGTGCCCAGCGTCACGAGGAAGGGGCGGTCCTTATTGCCGGTCACTCCGTGGCCAAGGACGACGAGGTTTTTCGAGTTCGCATCGCCTTGATGGAAGGAATGGTCAATGCGCTCGCCGTGGAAGTTTTTGATTTCGCCAAACATGATGGCAAGGTTTCTAGCCCCGCATTGGCGCAGCCGCAAACGCAAAAGCGGCGCTTGCCAGAAATGACTCCCTCGCTACTCTCCGCGCCATGACTTTTTTCAAAGCAGTCTTCACGTGGTTGCTCATGGGTGTGATCTTGGGCGGCGGCGTTTTCATGACCGTGCATCCCAAGTCGCCGTCGTGGTGGCCGCTCCTCGTCGTGGTGGTCGCATTTATTGCCGTCGCCGGGAAGTTCGGCTGCCTGCCGCCCAGCGACGAGCATCATCACTGATTTCCAGACTGCCTGCCGGAATGGACAACGCGAAGGCGCAAGCCTTCGCGTTTTGTTTTATTTCGCCGCCTTGTCCAAGGCTTCGAGGACGATGCGGGGGGTCAGCAGGGTGGGCAGGATCAACGGTGCAGCCTTCGGGTCGGCGGGATAGACCAGCACCATCGGCACGCCGGCGCGGCCGAACTTCTTCAGCTCGCTGATAATGGCGGGCGTCTCCAGCGTGTTATCGGCGAGGAGCGCGACGGCGTTCAAGGCTTTGAGCTTCTGGCGAGTCGCAGTGATTTCGAGGCTGCTGTTGAGGTTGGCTTTGCAGGTGAAGCACCAGTCCGCCGTGAAGTCCACGAGCACGACGCGGCCCTCGGCGCGGGCCTTTGTGACGGCTTCCAAACTCCACTGCTGCCAGTCGATGCCGTCGGGACTGGACTTCACCACGCCGCTGGTCTCGGTGGCACGCGCGGGATTGCGCCAGTGCAACTGGCCTTCCAGCGCATACGCGTAAGCGCCGCCAAGCAGCGCAAGGCTGATAAACATCGCCAGCCCACGGCGTTTTCCCCCGCGCTGAACGAACTCACCCCAAATCCACACCGCGAGCGAGAGGACGACGAGGAAGAGGCCCAGCCAGAGCGCGCCATCGCGTCCGAAGATTCTGGTCGAGACCCACAGCAGCCAGATGGCGGTGGCGAGCATCGGGAAGCCCATCGCGTGCTTGAAGTGGACCATCCAATCGCCGGGCTTGGGCAGATACCGCAGCCACGCGGGCTGGAAGCTGAGCAGCAGGTAAGGCAGCGCGAGGCCGAGGCCAATGGCGAGGAAGAGCAGGAGAATCAACAGCGGTGGCTGCGCGAACGCGAAGCCCAGCGCGGGCGCGAGTAGCGGCGCGGTGCAGGGTGTGGCGAGCGCGGTGGCGAGGATGCCGTTAAAGAACGCGCCGGTGGGGCCTTCCTTGCGCGCGAGGTCGCTCGCCGCCGTCAGCGCGCCGCCGCCGAGGCTCACCTCGAAGAGGCCGAAGAGATTCAGCGCCACGAGCGTGACGAGCGTGACCATGCTGACGAGGAAGATGGGGTTCTGAAACTGCATCCCCCAGCTCGCGTTCCGGCCCGCCTGCTGCACGCCGATGACGACGCCGGCGAGGACGACGAAGGACACGAGCACGCCGAGACAATACACGAGGCCGAGCTGGCGCACGCGCGCGGGGGATTCCTTGGCTTGGTTCACGAAGCCGAAAATCTTCAGCGCGATGACAGGCAGCACGCAGGGCATAATGTTCAAGATGAGGCCGCCAAGGAACGCGAGGACCAGCGCGTGGGCGAAGGAGGTGATTTCGGCCTTGGCGACTGCCGGGGCGGTGGGCGATCCGTCGGCGAGGAGCAGGTTCACCTCGTAACCAGTGGGATGCGGTTCGTCGGCGCGCTCAACGAGCAGGCCGAGCAGTTGTTTGGGCCACTCGCCTTCCGACTTCTTCACCTGCTTGCGGAGGACAACTTTGCCGCCCGCGTTGCTCACGACCTCCGTCGGGCCGGCGACCTCAAAGCCCTCGCCGCCGTAGGGGAAGAAGTCGGGCTTCGGCGCGCTGGTGATCCACTCGATGAGGAGCGGGCGGGTGTCGTTCGTCGAGGCGGGCGCGTCCCATCGGGCGGTTGCGACGAGGTCCGGCTTTTGCGTTGGCAGGAGCTTCTGCCAGTCGGAGAACTGAGGTGCGGAGGAAGATGGCTTGGTTTCTGTGCCGATGCGCAGCGTCGCATTGACGGTCGTCTTGGAGGGAACGCAGGAGCCGCCGGTCTCACATTCGAGCCAGCTCACTTTCGCGGAGAGTTCGTGGGTGCCGGCGGGCGCGTTGGCGGCGAGTTTCAACGGCACGAGCAGCACGGCTTCCTTCGCGTATTCGTAGCTGGTGAGGGTGTTGGCGAAATACTTGCCGGGCACGGGCCATTGGATTTCTCCGGCAGTGATGCCAGCGGGCAACTCCCAGACAATCTTCGTGGGAAGACCGACATCGCCGCCGTTGCGCCAGTAGGTGTGCCAACGGGGGGCCATCGTCAGCCGCACGCTGACGAGGATGGTTGTGCCGGGTTGGGCGGCGTCCTTGTCGAGGAGCAGTTCAGCCTGCGTGGCAGCGGCCTTGGCGCGGGGCGCGACAAGGCCGAGGAAGGAGCAGCAGAGCAGAGCAAGAATGCCGTTTCGCATGAAGAGTAAGATGACGGCGGCGGAGATTTGTTTGAAAGTATATTGTCCGAATTGCTAGCCGTGAGTCAGGACACCTGCGGGAAGCTTACACGAGCGCTCGGCGCTCCTTTGCCTACATCCGCTGCCGCTGCCAGTGGGTGATTTTCTTGCGGAAGCTCGCCGCCGTCAGCCAATACCAGCGCTCGTAGCGGTGCAGGGCGGCGGCCCGTTCGTTGGCGTCGTCACGGATGAAGCGGGTGGTCACGCCGGCCTCGGTGGCGGCGAGCTTCTCGAAGACTGCGTTGAGCCGCGTGCCAGGAAGATCGCCGTCGAGCGAGTCCACGCGCTTGACCGAGAAGCCTGCCTTTTGCGCGAGGCGTTGCAGCGTGCGCGGCGAGAAGCTGTAGTGGTGCGCGACGTGGAAGAAGTGAGAGAGCCGCGAGCCGGGGGCCTCGACGTTCGGCACCTCGACGACGAAGTGGCCGCGCGGCTTGAGCAGCTTCTTGACCGTAGCGAGCGTGGTGGTCGGGCTGATGGTGTGTTCGAGGACGTGGTTCATCACCACGAGGTCGAAGCTCGCGGGCTTGAGCTTGTGCGAGACTTCCTCCAGCAGGCCGTTGTGGACATCCAGCCCCTTCTTCTCGCGGGCGAACTGCGCGTGGCCCTCGTGCGGCTCGATGCCGGTGAACTGCCCTGTAGAGCCGACGACTTCCTTCATGCTCCAGAGCAGTGCGCCGACGCTGCACCCGATCTCCAGCACGCGCCCGCCGGGCTTCAGAAAGGGTCGCAGCTGCGTGAGCATCGGGCGGATTTTGGGCAGCCGCCGCTCGAAGAACCGCTCGTCCGGGACGGTCTGGTGCTTGTAAGCGCCCCAGTAGCTCGTGTGGTAAAACTTCGAGTTCTCGCGTTCGCTCGGGCGCGGGTTCGTATAGACCATCCCGCAGTCCTCGCAGATGACGGTGGTGAGCTTGGAGCCGCCGCGCCCACGCGTAGCAAAAATCTGGTGACGCGCGCTCCCGCACAGGTCGCAGGCCTGCTTCGGCTCTTCAGTGGTGGTGACAGTGGGTTTCATCCGCCTCCGGTTGCCCGGAAAAAGTGACGCAATGTTTGCGAAGCGGTGGGAATTGTCAAAGGCCGCTTGTCGGGTTCCGGCCGCGTGCTGTGGCTGGCCCCCACTGCCAGCCGAACTCCCGCTTGCGCCCTCCGCACCCTTCTCCTACAACCTCCGCCCATGCCGACCACCGCCACGCGCACCGGAGCGCGTCACCAAAACACTTTCGACCTGAACACTTGGCTCGACGCCCGCAGCACCGCCGTCAATAAAGCGCTCGACGCTCTGCTCCCGCCCGAGAAAACCAAGCCCGCCACCCTCCACAAGGCGATGCGCTACTCGCTCTTCGCCGGCGGCAAACGCATGAGGCCCGCGCTCACGCTCGCGGCGGCGGAGGCCTGCGGCGGACGCGAGGTCGACGCCCTGCCGCTCGCGTGCGCCGTCGAGTGTATCCACACCTACTCGCTCATCCACGACGATCTGCCCGCGATGGACAACGACGACTTCCGGCGCGGCAAGCCCACCAACCACAAAGTTTTCGGCGAGGGCATCGCCGTCCTCGCGGGCGACGCATTGCTCACGCAGGCGTTTGAAACCACTGCGCTGGCGAAGGGCTGGCCCCGCTACTCCCACCGCGACCTCGTGCTGGAAGTGGCCAAGGCCAGCGGCTCGCTGCAACTCATCGCCGGGCAGGTTGCCGACCTCGAAGGCGAAGGAAAAAAGCTCGGCGTGGCGGAACTTCGCTACATCCACGAGCGCAAGACCAGCGCACTACTCTGCTGCGCCGCCCGGCTCGGCGGCATGAGCGCGAACTGCACGCCGGCGCAACTCACCGCGCTCAC
>SIBB01000050.1 GCA_009695395.1 Pedosphaera sp.
GACGAAGGTGGCAAGGAGTAGAAGTCGTTTCATGCGATGATTGCCGCAGCTTAGAAAATCGCCCCAGCTTGGGAAGCAGAGAATTCCAGTGGAAGCCGTCGCAGGCACACCGAGGGTCAGACCAGCTCACCCATCGGCTCTGGCTGCTTGGGCTGCCTCAGCTTTTCGCGCTTAAGCGTGTCCTCGGCCCAGCGGAGATAACGCTGCGTCTGCCGGTCGTGCGGGATGAGCCGGAGCGCCTGCTGGAATGCCTTCTGTGCAGCGGAGAGATCCCCGAGCCTCACTTGGCAGAGGCCCATGCCCTGCCACGCGCCGAAGTGATCGGGGTCCAGCAGCACGGCCTTGCGGCAGTCGGCAAGGGATTGTTCCACCTGGCCGAGCTGCCACAGGAGCGTGGCGCGGCGGTTCCAGCCCTCGGCGAAAAACGGATGCATGCGTGTGAGCCGCGTGAGGTGGTTCAACGCGCCACGGATGTTCTTCTGTTCGATGGAATTTCCCGCCACCTGCAGGAGCAACGCCGCCTCCTCGCCTTCCTGCGCTACCCAGATGTCGAACAGCGCGCTGATCGCCACCGTGCGGATGGAGGCGGAGTCGGACTGCAACGCCCGCTGGAGCTGCTCACGCCCGCCGTGGGCCGCGAGCTGCTCTCCGGCAGCAAGGCGTTCCTTGTTGTTGCCACTGAGCAACTGCCCGTAAAGCCGCTCACGGTTCCACTCGCTGCGCAACACGTGGGGCCACGCGTAGAAGAGTGCGAGAAACAACGCGAGCAACGCGTAGAGTCGCACGCAGAGCGGGGTGAAGAAAGGGCGCACGCTCGGAAGCTAGCAGCCCGCCCCCGGCTGGCAAGCCTCTGAGCATCCGGTAAAGGCCGCAGGCAACTCGTGCGTGCCGCCGGACGGCGCGCAACGAAGCTCGACGCTCCTGTTGCCCCGCCGTAGCGTGCCCAGGTCGGCGATTTTCCAGTGTCCACCGCATCCCAGCCAGTTCCCAGCTCCGCCCCGCAACCGCCCGTCCCCACCGGCGCGGCTTCTGTGTTGCCCGAGCTTCTCGCTCCCGCTGGCGATTGGGAATGTGCCAAGGCCGCAGTCGAGAACGGTGCGGACGCGATCTACTTCGGTCTCGACCGCTTCAACGCTCGGATGCGCGCGCACAACTTCACGGAAGCCGACCTGCCCCGGCTCATGGAGTTTCTCCACCGGCGCGGCGTGAAAGGCTACGTCACTTTCAACACCCTTGTCTTCACCGACGAGCTGGCCGACGCCGAAGCTTATCTCCGCAGCATCATCGCCGCCGGGGTGGACGCCGCCATCGTGCAGGACGTGGGCATCGCCCGGCTCATCCGCCGGCTCTCTCCGGACTTCCCCATCCACGCCAGCACGCAGATGACCATCACCAGCGCGGCGGGCGTGGCCTTCGCCCGCGAATTGGGCTGCAACCTCGTGGTGCTGGCGCGGGAGTGTTCCATCAAGGAAATTGAGGCCATTCGCGAAGGAAGCGGTCAGCGGTCAGCAGTCAGCGGTCAGCAAGAAGCTACGAGCTCTCAATCTTCGCTGGCTGAAAGCTGTTCGCTGACCGCTGACCGCTCCCTCCCCCTCGAGGTTTTCGTCCACGGCGCGCTCTGCGTGGCTTACTCCGGCCAGTGCCTCACCAGCGAGGCTCTCGGCGGGCGCAGCGCCAATCGCGGCGAGTGCGCGCAGGCCTGCCGGATGCCCTACGAACTCATCTCCGACGGCAACAAAGTCGAGCTGGGCGGGCGCAACTACCTCCTCTCGCCGCAGGACCTCGCCGGCCTCGACGTGCTCCCGGAGTTGGCGCGCGCCGGCGTCGCCTCCCTCAAAATCGAGGGCCGCCTCAAGTCGCCAGAATACGTTGCGAGCATCACGCGTGTTTACCGGCAAGCCTTGGAGGATTTACGATTTGCGATTTACGATTCACGAGCCGCCTCTACATCCGCGCGTAAATCTGAAATCGAAAATCGAAAATACGAAATGGAGATGGCCTTCAGCCGTGGCCTTTCCACGGGCTGGTTTGAGGGCATTGACAACCAAAAACTCGTCCACGCCCGCTTCGGAAAAAAGCGCGGCCCCTTCGTTGGCGAAGTCACCCGCGTCATTGGTGACCGCGTCCACGTCCGCCTCGCCAGTGCGCTCAAGGCTGGCGACGGCATCGTCTTCGACCCCGGCCACGGCGGCGATGACGAGCAAGGCGGTCGCGTCTTTGAAATCCGCAATTCACAATCCGCAATCCGCAATCCCGAAGCGGTTCTGACGTTCATGCCCGGGGCGGTGAACTTCGACCTCGTCCATCCCGGCGATCTGCTTTGGAAGACCGCCGATCCCGAGTTCAGCAAGCGCGTCCGCGCCACCTTCGCCGGCGACGCGCCGAGATTCCAGCGACCGATAAACCTCGAAGTCCACGGCCACGCTGGCGTGCCGCTCACGCTGATTGCCCGCGACGAACTCGGGCACGTCGCCCACGCGCAATCCACCGCGCCGCTCGCCGCTGCTGAAAAACAACCGCTCACTACCGAGCGGCTCACCGAGCAACTCGGTCGCCTCGGCGGCACACCTTTCAAACTCGGCGAACTCCGCAACCAACTCGAAGGCTCCGTCATCGTGCCTGTGAGCGAGTTGAACCGCCTCCGCCGCGAGGTCGCCGTAGAACTGGAGCGCCAGCGCGCGTTGCCGAAGCGGTGGACGCTGTGCGAACCCCCCAGCACTTCTTCTCCATCGCCCCTCGGAGGGGAGAGGGACGCGGTGCGGGGTGAAAGCGTCCGGCGTAATGAGTCGCCGTTTGCGCAAGTGGCAGGCTCCCTCACCCCAACCCTCTCAGAAAACCAGAGCGTCGACATATCGCCGCGCGACTCCGAACTCCTCGTCCTCGTCCGCACCCTTCCGCAGCTCGAAGCCGCCCTCCGCTGCGGAGTCACAACTCTCTACTGCGAGTTCGAAGACCCGAAGCGCTACCGCGAGGCCGTCACCACCTTCCACACTGCGCGCGGCTGCCAATCGCGAATCGCCAATAGCCAATCCGCAATCTTCGTCGCTCCTCCGCGCATCACGAAGTCCGGCGAGGAATGGATCCTCAAGCAGGTTCGCTCCTGCGACGCCGATGGCTACCTCGTCCGCAATTACGACCACCTGAATTTCTTCGCCGACTGCCGCCGCGTCGGCGACTTCTCGCTCAACGTGGCGAACCCGCTCACGGCGGAACACTTCATGAGCCGCTTCGGACTGGAGCGGCTCACGGCCAGTTACGACCTGAACATCAGCCAGCTTGAGTCACTGCTGCGCGGCGCGCCGCCCGCGTGGTTTGAGGTCACGATTCACCAGCACATGCCCATGTTTCACATGGAGCACTGCGTCTTCTGCGCTTTTCTCTCGAAGGGAAAAGACTTCCGCGACTGCGGCCGGCCGTGTGACCGCCACGACGTGCGCGTGCGCGACCGCGTGGGCCAAGAGCACCCGTTGAAAGCCGACGCCGGCTGCCGCAACACCGTCTTCAACGCCCGCGCGCAGACCGGCGCGGAGTATGTCGGGCGCTTGCAGACGCTCGGTGTGCGGCGCTTCCGCATCGAGTTCGTGAACGAGTTGCCCGAGGAAGTCGCCACGACCATCGCGCGCTATCGTGCGTTGTTGCGCGGCGAACTCACCGGCGAGCAGCTCTGGCGTGAGCTGAAACTGCAATCTCAGCTCGGTGTCACGCGCGGGCAGATGGAGAAGTAGAACGCGTGGAGCGCCGACGACCACGTCCGCGCCACTTCATCGTGTCACAAAAAGGATTGGGATTAGGCTTGCGAGCGCGATTAGGATTTCCGCCGTGAGCAAACCCACCGACGTCCGCTGCACCTCCGCCACGCTGTATTTCCTGCCTGTCCACACGCGCATGCCGCTCAAGTTCGGCGGCGAGACGGTAAGCTATGTCACCTGCGCGCGTGTGCGCGTGACGGTGCGTGACGCGCAGGGCCGTGAGGCTGAGGGCTGGGGCGAGACGCCGCTCTCGGTGACGTGGGTGTGGCCCAGCGCGTTAAGCTACGAGGCGCGGCACGACGCGATGAAGGAGTTCTGCCGCCGACTCGGCGTGGCTTGGGCGAAGTTCCCCGCCACCGGCCATCCGATGGAAGTAGGCTACGACTTTCAGGAGCACGAACTGCCGCGGCTGCTGGCCGAGTTCAACGCGAGCCGGACCGGGCTGGAGCCGATGCCCTGGCTCGGCGCACTGGTCTGCTGCTCACTCTTCGACATCGCCGTGCATGACGCCTACGGCAACCTCCACGGCGTGCCCATCTACTCGACTTACACCGCACCGTGGATGTCCCGCACGCTCGCGGACTTTCTCACACCGGCAGCGGGCGCGGACGGGTCGTTCGCCGGCAAGTTCCCGGCGGACTTCTTCGTGGCGAAGCGCCCCGACCGCCTGCGCGCGTGGCACCTCGTCGGCGGCGTGGACCCGATTGACGCCAGCGAACTGACCGGGAAAGAACCGAATGACGGCTATCCCGTGCTGTTGCGCGACTGGATTCAGCGCGACGGATTGAAATGTCTGAAAATAAAACTGCGCGGCACCGACGCCGCGTGGGACCACGCGCGCACGGTGAAGATTGGGCAGATGGCAATCGAGGAAGGCGTCGAGTGGCTCACGGCGGACTTCAACTGCACCGTCCACGAACCGGGTTACGTGAACGAGATTCTCGACCGCCTGCGCGACGAAGAGCCGCGCATTTACGGGATGTTGCTCTACGTGGAGCAGCCGTTTCCCTACGACTTGGAGAAGCACCGCATCGCCACGCACAGCGTCAGCGCGCGCAAGCCGCTCTTCCTCGACGAGTCGGCGCACGATTGGAAACACGTCGCGCTGGGCCGCGCGCTGGGCTGGTCCGGCGTGGCGCTCAAGACCTGCAAGACGCAGACCGGCGCGCTGCTCTCGCTGTGCTGGGCGAAGGCGCACGGCATGACGCTCATGGTCCAGGATTTGACCAATCCGATGCTCGCTCAAATCCCGCACGTCCTCCTCGCCGCGCACGCGGGCACCATCATGGGCGTGGAGACGAACGCGATGCAGTTCTACCCGGAAGCCTCGCGGCTGGAGGCAACGGTGCATCCCGGCCTTTACCAGCGGCGCGGCGGTGAAGTGGATTTGAGCACGCTGGGCGGCAGTGGCTTCGGCTACCGGCTGAAGGAGATCGGGACGGAGCACCTGCCCGCACCCGAGCCGTGATTGCCCTTGCCAAGAAATTTGGCCGCTCGGAAAGTCCGCGCATGAACCGCCTGCTCCGCTTGCCTCCGCTGCTTGTCCTCCTCTCCCTCGCGTGCATCGCCCTCACGGCTGGCACCGGCGTGGCACAGGACGCAGCGAAGGACGGGGCGAACCCCGCCAGCCGCTACCTGACGGGCCGAAAGACGTTTGATGGCATCGGGAAGTATTACTTCGACCGGGAGATTGCCCACTACATGACCCACCTCGGCGCGCCCTGGCTGGACCGCCCGGAGCGTGACCAAGAGGAGCGGCCCGATCTCTTGATGAAGGCGCTCGCGCTTAAGCCCGGGGACGTGGTCGCGGATCTCGGCTGCGGCACGGGTTACTTCAGTTGGCGCATGGCGCAGGCGGTCGGCGCGAAGGGCGTCGTGTATGGCGTCGAGATTCAGCCGGAGATGCTCACCCACCTCGCGGAGAAGATGAAGGAGCGGGGCGTGACGAACGTGTTGGGCGTTCTCGGCACCACGATGGACCCGAAACTGCCCAAGCCCGTGGACCTCGTCATCATGGTGGATGTCTATCACGAGTTCGATCACCCCTTCGAGATGATGGCAGCGGTGGCCCGACAGTTGAAGCCCGGCGGCCGCGTGGCGTTCGTGGAGTATCGTGGCGAGGACCCCGAGGTGCCCATCAAGCCGCTCCACAAGATGACCGAGGCGCAGGTGAAGAAGGAGATGACCGCGCAGCCCCTGGAATACGTGGAGACGATCCGCACGCTGCCGCGCCAGCACATCATCCTCTTCCGGAAACGGGCGGGGAAATAGCGTTATCCACCGCGATGTTCGCCGCTGTTGTTCCTCTGCTCGCCGCCGCCGGTGCGACGCCCAGCCCGCATCCCGGGATGATGCTCCCCTTCGCGTTGCTGCTAGCCGCTATCGCGCTTGGGCCATTCCTCAATAAGCATTGGTGGGAGCATCATTATCATCACGTCGCCATAGGCCTTGGCCTCATCACCACGCTCTACTACATCCTCGTGCTGGGCGCGCCCGAGCGGATGCTCCACGTGGCGCACGAATACGTCAGCTTCATCGCGCTGATCGGCTCGCTGTTCGTGGTGAGCGGCGGCATTCACATCCGCGTGAAAGGCGAGGCCACACCGTTCGTGAACTGCCTCTTCCTGCTCGTCGGCGCGGTGCTGGCAAACTTCATCGGCACCACCGGCGCGTCCATGCTGCTCATCCGCCCGTGGATTCGGATGAACAAGTATCGCATCACCGCGTTTCACATCGTCTTCTTCATCTTCATCGTCAGCAACGTGGGCGGCTGCCTCACACCCATCGGCGACCCGCCGCTCTTTCTTGGCTACCTGCGCGGTGTGCCCTTCGGGTGGACGCTGGAGCACTGCTGGCCGGCGTGGTGCGTGGCAGTGGGCGGACTCATCGGGATTTTCTACGCGTTCGATGCGAGAAACTTTCTCCGCGCGCCCAAGCCCGTGCGCGACGCGGAGACGGCGCACGAGACTTGGAAGGTGGAAGGCCTGCGCAACCTCGGCTTCCTCGGGCTGATTCTCGGAGCTGTGTTTTTGCGCAATCCGCCCGGCCTCAGCGAGGCGCTCATGGTTGCGGCGGCGGTTGGCTCCTACTTCACCACTCCCAAGCCCGTGCATGAGGCGAATGACTTCACCTTCGCGCCGGTGAAGGAGGTCGCGTGGCTCTTCGTGGGCATCTTTGCGACGATGGTCCCGGCGCTGGACTACCTCGAACTCCACGCGGGCGCGCTCGGGCTGAACAGCGCGATGAAGTTCTACTGGTGCACCGGCGCTCTCTCCGGCGTGCTGGACAACGCGCCGACCTACCTCACCTTCCTCGCGGCTGCGATGGGGCGGCAAGGGCTCAGCCTGAGTCAACCAGCGGACGTGAGCACGTTCGTGATGCAGCACGGTCTCGAACTCCTCGCGATCTCACTCGGGTCGGTGTTCTTCGGCGCGATGACCTACATCGGCAACGGGCCGAACTTCATGGTCAAATCCATCGCCGATGCGGCGAAGGTGAAGACACCCTCGTTCGGGGAATACTTCTTTCGTTTTGCGCTGCCGATACTGGTGCCGCTCTTCGCGCTGGTCGCGCTGCTGTTCTTCTCGCTGTGGCGGGTGTTCTGAGGGTTGTTCCAATCCAATCCAAGGCAACCGAGCCGCGTCAGGACTTCCCCCCCGTTTTCAGCACGCCATCGCGGATGTCAGTCAGACAGTCCACAAGGAAGGCGAGGAAGAAGCCGCCGATCATGATCCCGCCACCGATGAGCGCCATCTGCCGACCGGCAGATGAAGGCACGGGGCTGCACGCCATCACGATCAGGCCCATCAGCAACACGAACAGACTCAAGCCGCCGACCATGCGCAGCGTGATCGCCCAGCCGGAGCTTTTCCTGCTCTGCGCCTGTTGCGCCAGGGGCGTCACCGGGTCAATGGCCAGCCAGCTCAAGCCGCCGACCACATACACGGCGGCGAAGAGGTAGAAGACAGCATTCCACGAGGGCGAGGCGGCGTCGGGCAGATTCGTCATGGTCAGGACCATCGGCACGACGAAGCCGGGCATCGCGCCGCCGAGGTTGCCCATCATGTTCATGCTGCCGGAAAGCGAGCCGGTGTGCTTGCCGCCCACTTCCATGCACGCGCCCCACGCGCCAGGCATCGCGAGGTCATTGCAGAAGCTGGCCATGCCCACGGCCAGCATCGAGAGAATGGGAATCCACGACCCCGCCGTGGCAGCCGAGGCGGACTGCCGCAACCAAATCGAGACCAGCAGCATCACCGCCGCACCGCACAGCCCCGCGCAGCCCATGAAGCGGCGCGTGCTGGCTGAGCTGCCGAAGTATTTCTCCAGCGGGGCCGACACCATGCCCGAGAAGATCGAGCCAAGCCCGCCGAAGAACAGCGGCACGCACGCCAGCAGCGCACGGTTCATGTCAGAGAGATTTGGGAAGGTCTCTTTGATGAAGGTCGGCATCCAAGTGATGTAGAAATACCATGCGAAGGACATACAGAAGTATTGCAGCCAGAGCATCCACACGCTGCGGCTGGAGAAGAGCTTCGTCCACGGCACGGAGTGGTCCCCGCCCGTCGCGTCAGAGTGGTCGCCGATGATCGCGAGTTCCTCGGCGTTCACGCTTGGATGGTTCTTCGGCAGGTCGCAAAACCACTTGTAGAAGAACAGCGCCCACACGACGCCCAGCACACCGAAGAGGAGGAAGACCCATTTGTAATGGAGGCCCAACCCCGCCTTGCCATCACCGCCCGACGCGAGCATCCAGCCCACCAGCAGCGGCGTGAACGCCCCGCCCCAGCGCGCACTCAACCACATGACGCCCTGCGCCTTCACGCGTTCGCAAGCGGGGAACCACAGCGTGAACGCTTTCGTCACGTTCGGAAAACAGCCCGCCTCGCCCACGCCGAACAGGAAGCGAAAGACAATCAGCGACGCGAGGTTGAACGCCCAGCCCGTCGCGATGGTGAAGACGGACCACATCGCGACCACGCGCATGAGCACCTTGCGCGGCCCGATCTTGTCGCCGAGCCAGCCGCCGGGGATCTCGAAGAGCGCGTAAGCCAGACTGAACGCCGTGAAGGCCCAGCCCATCTGCTCCTTCGTCAGCCCGAGGTCTTTCTGCATCTGCGGTGCGGCCTGTGAAATACAGACGCGGTCCACGTAAGTGATGACGGCCAGCGAAACAGCGAAGAACAGGACGATGGAACGGGCGCGCGTGGGTGCGGCTTTAGGGTCTGACATGGCTGGAGTAAAGCGGGTTTGCCACCGAGACGCAAAGGCGCAAAACGGGAATGTGGCCGGAAGAAACGCAGCCGTCCGCTCACCTGTGCTTGCGTGAGTGATTGCGCCGGCCGGCCGGCCGGTTAAACTCGCCGCGAATTCAGCAGCTCAAATTGTTTCCAATACGATTATGAAATCTACCTCCACTGTCTCCCGCCGCCGCTTCGTTTCCACTGTCGCCACCACGGCGGCCGCGCTCGCCGCGCCGCGCGTGCTCACCGCGCAGAAGTCAGAGAAGCAACTCGTCGTGGGCGAGGGCGAGCACCGTTACGAGGTGCTGCACAACTGGGCGCAGCTTCCCGCGCAATACACCTGGCAGACCACGCACAACGTCGCCGTGGACAAGGCGCAGAACCTTTACGTCATCCATGAGGGCCGCGAGAACTTGAAGGACCACCCGTCCATCTTCGTGTTCGATCCGCAGGGCAAGTTCATCCGCGCCTTCGGCAAGCAGTTCCAAGGCGGCGGCCACGGCATTGAAGTGCGCAACGAGGGCGGCAAGGAGTTCCTCTACGTCTGCGCCTATCAACAGGTGAAGGCTTTCGCGAAGATGACGCTCACCGGCGAAACCGTCTGGGAGCGATACGCGCCGATGGACAGCGGCGTCTATGCGAAGGACGAGGACAAGGTGCGCGTGAAGCGCTGGGGCCGCGACGCCTTCATGCCGACTAATTTCGCCTTCCTCGACGACGGCGGCTTCTTGCTCACGGATGGCTACGGCTCCTTCCACATCCACCGCTACGACAAGAACGGCAACTGGGTCTCCAAGTTCGGCGGGCCCGGCAAAGGCGAAGGCACGTTCAGCACGCCGCACGGCATCTGGATAGACCGCCGCCCCGGTCGCGAGCAACGTGTCGTCGTCTGCGACCGCGCCAATCACACACTCCAGTATCTCACGATGGACGGTAAATACATCGAGACGCTCAAGGGCTACGGCCTGCCCGCCAACCTCGACACGTGGAAAGACCTACTGCTCGTGCCCGAGCTCCACGCCCGCCTCACCCTGCTCAACTCGAAGAACGAAGTCGTCGCCCGCCTCGGCGAAGATGTCGAACGCGTGACCAAGCTCGTCAAGGACGTGCGCGGCGACAGCGCCAAGTGGATTGACGGGAAGTTTGTCCACCCGCACGACGCCTGCTTCGACGCCGCCGGCAACATCTTCGTCGCCGAGTGGGTCGCCACCGGCCGCATCAGCAAGCTGCGGAAGGTGAGTTGAACATGAAGCGGATCACCTTCTACTTCGCGTTGCTTTGCGCCTTCGCGTCGAACGCGCTTGCCGCCGCCGCGAAGCCCAACGTCCTCCTCATCTGCGTGGACGACCTCAAGCCCGTCCTCGGCTGCTACGGCGACAAGCTCGTGAAGTCGCCGAACATTGACCGACTCGCGGGGCGGTCCGTGCAGTTCGACCGCGCCTTCTGCAATCAGGCCGTCTGCTCACCCTCGCGCAACTCCCTGCTCACCGGCCTGCGCCCGCAGACCCTTGGCATCTACGACCTGGGAACGAATTTCCGCCGCGCCCGCCCCGACGCCGTCACGCTGCCGCAGCTCTTCAAGCAGCACGGCTACCGCGTCGAGGGCATGGGGAAAATCTTCCACGTCGGCCACGGCAACACCAACGACCCCGCGTCCTGGAGCACGCCGTATTGGAACGCCAACGTCGTCGCTTACGCGCTGCCCGCGAGCAAGGCGAAGTCCGGCCTCACCCGCGAGGAAGCGCTCTTCTCGAACAAGTCCGCGAAGGATTTGCCGCGCGGGGCCGCCTACGAATCCGCCGATGTGCCGGACAACACTTACCCCGATGGCGCGCTCGCCGACCACGCCATCGAGCGCCTGCGCGCCGCGAAAGAAAAGCCCGCCGAGCCGTTCTTCCTCGCGGTTGGATTCGTGAAACCTCACCTACCGTTCGTCGCCCCGAAGAAGTATTGGGCCCTCTACGACCGCGCGAATTTCAAACTCGCTGAGGTCCGCACCGCGCCCGAGGGCGCGCCGACTTACGCGCCCCAGTCCGGTGGCGAGCTGCGCCAATACAGCGACATCCCCGACGTCGGCCCGCTCAACGACGACCTCCAACGCACGCTCATCCACGGCTACCACGCCGCCGTGAGCTACATGGACGCGCAACTTGGCCGCGTGCTCGCCGAGTTGGACAAACTCGGCCTCGCGGAAAACACCATCGTCATCCTCTGGGGCGACCACGGATGGCACCTCGGAGACCACAGTATCTGGTGCAAGCACACGAACTACGAACAAGCCGCGCGCATTCCGCTTCTCGTCGCGGCGCCCGGAGCGAAAGCCGGGGTGAAGAGCGGCTCCCTCGTCGAGACGGTGGATATTTATCCGACCCTCTGCGAACTCGCCGGTCTGCCCGCGCCTGCTGGCCTGGACGGCCGCAGTTTCGTCCCCACCCTGCGCAACTCCGCCGCGCCGACCAAGGACCACACCATCCACGTCTATCCGCGCAATGCTCCCGGCAAAGGCCCCGTGCTCGGCCGCGCCATCCGCACCGAGCGCTACCGCCTCGTCGAGTGGAAGAAGATCGGTGCTCCCGCCAGCGAAGCCGAGCTGGAGCTTTACGACTACGAAGCCGACCCGCTGGAACGCAAGAACCTCGCCGCATTGCAGCCCGAAGTCGTCGCCAAACTCCAGGCAATGCTCGCCCGCCATCCCGAAGCCAAGCCGCAGATTTCCAACGCCGCTGCCACCGGGAAGCAGTCGGATGCCAAGCCCGCGCAAGATCGCAACACCCTCTTCGACTCCAAGGACAAAAACAAAGACGGCAAACTCTCCCGCGAAGAATTCCTCGCCAACCAGCCCGACCCCGACCAAGCCCCCGCCCGCTTCGACCAATTCGACACCAACAAAGACAGCTTCCTCAGCCGCGAGGAGTTTGTGAGGGGTGTGAAGAGCAAGTAGATCAAGGAGAATTCGCCTCCGCCCATCATCATTCCCAGAGCACGCTGCCTGACGGTTACAATTCAGCGGGCAGCAACGCCGCAGGCGGCAGCAGCAGCCAGAGCGAAGCCGCAAAGGCTCCTTTCACGCCCTGCCCGACTACGTCCACGCGGCGTTGGTGAAATTCCTGAAATCGCCTTGAGCACGGGAAGCCTTGGGAACCGGACACCGCCGGCTTCCCGAACTGCTCCCGCCGACCTTACTTCACGGACGAAATGCTCTTGGCATTCAGGTCCTCCAAGTAACTGAGCAAGGCCGCGAAATCCGCGACGCGCAAGTTGGCGGCCAAACCTGGCGGCATCAGTGAGACACACTGATAGGAATTTGCTTTCTGGACGCTCCGCGGTTCAAGTCGCCGACGGGACACTCGATGCTCGGATGTTTTTGTCCCTCCCACCAAATCCGCACCACGCACGAGCGCAGCGTTTCGGGGTCCGGCTTCATGGTCATCCAGATGTGACGGATCGTGCCCGGTCCCTTGATGTCGCACAGGGTCACGGTTTCCCCGGGCTTGAGGTCGCGGGACGGGGCGCCCTTGCGGCCAGCGCCCAGGTTGCTTTTCGCCTGGCCGCCCTGTCCCGGTTGTCCGGCCGGATTCTCAAACGAAATCGAGCGGGACTTCAGGCCGGTGTCGAGGCGGTAGGGTTCGGTGACGAGGCTCTGCGCCTTGGCGGCGCCCGACGACAAGGCGCAGGCGGCGATCAGTGTTGTGAGCAAGCTGGGTATTCGATTCATGTTTGGTATGAAAGGAATTCGCTTTTCAGGTTGACCGCGACCGGACCGCCATTGGGCGGCTCGAAGATCGGGCGTGAGGGGGGTTGATCTCGCTGATGATGACATCGCTGCCGCGCCGGCCGCTGTTCGTTCCACCCGGCGTGTAGCTCAAGCTGATGTTCATGGCTCACGTTCATTTGCCTTGCGAGTTTGGCGCGGTCGCCTTCGATAGCCTGATGAGGCAGACAACATGGGGAGGCAGATCAACGGTGATGCTCTTTGCGCCGCTATCCACGCTGGCAGGTGTTTTCGTCAACGCATGCG
>SIBB01000051.1 GCA_009695395.1 Pedosphaera sp.
GCGATGAAGAAGTCCATCAACCTCTGGGCCTTCCCCTACCCCGACCGCATGAATTTGCGCGAGTGCCTCCAGCTCGCGAAGGACGCGGGCTTCGACGGCATCGAGCTGAACTACGACCTCGACAACGACCTCTCGCCCAAGGCCACCGCGAAGGACTTCAAGGCCATCCGCCAGATGGCCGACCAGATTGGCATCCAGATCAGCGGCCTCTGCTCGTTCCTTTTCTGGCCCTACCCGCTCACGAGCAACGACCCGGCGAAGCGCGCGCGCGGCCTCGAGCTCGCCGGCAAGATTGCGCAGGCCGCCAGCGACCTCGGCGTGGAGAACGTCCTCGTCGTCCCCGGCGCGGTCCACATCCCGTGGCGCACCGACCACGAGCCGGTGCGCAACGACATCTGCGAGCAACGCGCGAAGGAAGCCATTGCCGTCCTCGCTAAAACCGCCGCGAAGCAGAAGGTCTATCTCAACATGGAGAACATTTTCTTCAACGGCTTCCTCATGACGCCGATGGAGATGAACGCCTTCGTGGACCACTTCGGCAACGACCGCGTGCGCATCCACTACGACACCGGCAACATCGCGATGTTCCAGCACGCGGAACATTGGGTGCCGATCATGGGCAAGCGCATCCAGAACATTCACCTCAAGGAGTTCACGAAGAAAGGCACGGACTTCTCGCTCGAAACCTTCCGCCCGCTGCTCGATGGCACGACCAACTGGCCCGCGCTGCTGGAGGAGTTGGACAAGATCAACTACCGCGGCTTCCTGACCTTTGAGTATTTCCACCCTTACCCGCACTACCCCGAGGCGCTCATTTGGCAGACGAGCGATTCGATGGACCGGATTTTAGGAAAGAAGGGATGATCCGCCGCTAGCTCGCCAACGAACGCCTCCCATCGCCGCCAAACTGGGAGAACAAAAGAGTCGGAATCAGTTTGAAACCCGATATCCACGCGCGGGAGACCCCTTCCCCGGGATCAAGACACGCGCAATCCATGCTTCAACCTAAAATGTGGCGTTCGATACCTTTCAGGCATTCAGGGTTGTCCCGAAGCATTTCCCGGTGCACTGGGTGATCGCAAAATAACGTTTGGCACGAGCGTGCGGCTCTGCTAGAAATTGCGTTCCTGCGTCGCGGTGCGGCGCGCAAACGAACGGTACATTTTATGTCACTACATCCCAGCCTGCGCGCCTCGAACGCTCTCGGCGCGAAACGGAATGTCCTCAAGCGCTTCGAGCGCGCTGCCCTGCTCAAGAAGCGCGGCCAGTGGAAGGACGGCGACCGCATCACCGGCCTGCGCAAGACGAAGCCGGAGGAATAGTCCTCCCCCGACCGTTCCCTCGACGCGATGTTGCGCCTCCAAAAGTTTCTCGCCGAGGCGGGCGTCGCCTCTCGGCGCGCCGCCGAGCTGCTCATCCGCGCCGGCAGCGTGGAGGTGAACGGCAAGGTCGTCCGCGAGCTCGGCACCAAGGTGGATCCCGCCGTCGATCGCGTCGCGGTGGAGGGCCAGCGGGTTCAGCTCAAGCGCAAGCTTCACGTCGCCCTTCACAAGCCGCGCGGTTATCTCTGCACCCGTTCGGATGAGCTGGGGCGGAGTATCGTCGGCGAACTTCTGCCCAAGGAATGGGGCAACCTCTATCCGGTCGGCCGGCTCGACCGCGAGAGCGAGGGGCTGATTTTCATGACCAACGACGGCGAGTTCGCGCTTCAACTCACCCACCCGCGCTACGGTATCCGCAAGAAGTATCTGGCCACAGTGACCGGCCGCGTGGAGCCCAGGCAGTTGAAGAGTTTCACCGTGGGTGTGCGGCACATGGGCGACATGCTCAAGGCCGAGAAGGCGCGGATCATCGATTCGAACAACACGCGCAGCCATGTGGAGCTGGAACTGGCCGAGGGGAAGAACCGCGAGGTGCGCCGCCTCTTCGAAAGTCTGGGGATGGTCGTCGAACGATTACAGCGGATTCAGATCGGGCCAATCAAACTCGCGGAGCTGAAACCGGGTAAATGGCGGACGTTGACAGAACCAGAGATTAAATCTTTACTACCCAAACTATGAACACTTCCAAGCGGATCGGATTATTCGTTCTTTTTGCCGGCTTGATTGGCGCGCAGGCGGCCGATAAGGCGGTCGTCAAGCAGGCCCGCACGAACGCGCGTGGCGCCGCCAGCTTGAGCAGCGAAGTAGTCATCCAACTCGAGAAGGGCGAGGTCGTGACCGTGCTCGAGGAGATCACCGTGAAGACCCCCAAGGCCGGCGAGCCGGTGAAGTGGCTGCGCATCCAACTCCCCGCCGACACGCTCGTCTGGATCCACGCCGGGTTCATTGACGCGCAGACCAAGGCCGTCATCCCCAGCAAACTCAATGTCCGCGCCGGTCCCGGCGAGCATTTCAGCGTCCTCTGCCGCCTCGACAAAGGCGCGGTGGTCAAGCCCGTCCGCACCGTCGGCGAGTGGATGGAAATCGAATCGCCCGCGACCGCGGCGGTCTTCGTCGCTTCTGATTTGCTCCAGCGCGAGGAAGCCTCGAACATCGTCACCGTACCCCCGACCACACCGCGAACGAACGTCGTGGCTCTCCCTTCCACCAACATCATCAGCGTTCCCATCACCAGTTTCACGAAGCCGCCCACGCCCGAGACCAACAGTGTGAGCGAAGCGTTCCCTTCGCCACCGATCCCCGTGGTGGCCGCCAAAACCGCCACGCCCAAAGGCAACAAAAAGACTCCGGCCAAAACCGACGATCCGAAAATCGTCACGCCGACGCCTCCGACCAAAACGGAAGCGCCGAAGCAGGTGGAGCCGGTCGCCGCCATCACCAGCACCAACAAGCTCCCGTGGTACAAGGCCATCTTCCACACCGCGACCAAGCCCAAGACCGTCGCCAAAAAGGTGGAGGCGCCGATCGTCCCGCCCACGCCCGTCGTCGCGGCCCCTCTTCCCATCCGCCTCGTCACACGCGAGGGCATCATCCAGCGTACGCTGAACATTCAGGCCCCCGCCGAGTACGTCCTCGAGCATCCCGAGACCGGCAAGGTCATCAACTACCTTCACACCACCAACACCAACGTGCCGATGAACCTCCTCAAGGGCCGTCGCGTGCTGGTGAGCGGCGAGGAAGCCATCGACCCGCGCTGGGCCGACACGCCTCTACTCAAGATCGAGACGCTCCGCACGACGGATAATTGACCGTGGCCGCCGGCAATCTCATTGATGGCCGCGCCATCGCCGAGCAAATCCACGCCGCAACTGCCCAGCACGTTTCGGCCCTCAAATCCCGCGGCATCGAGCCCAAACAAGTTTTCGTACGCGTCGGCGAGGATCCCGCTTCGAAGGTGTACGTCGGGATGAAGGAGAAAACTTCCGCCCGTCTCGGCATCGCTTCCGAAACGCGCGTCCTACCCGAGACCGCCACCGAAGCCGAACTGCTCACAATCATCGCTCAACTGAACGCCGACCGCGCCGTCCACGGCATTCTCATTCAGGCGCCGCTTCCGAAGCACATCAGCGAATCGCGAATCTTCGCAGCCGTCTCGCCCGACAAGGACGTGGATGGTTTCCATCCGATCAATGTCGGCAAACTGATGCTCGGCGACGAAACCGGTTTCCACCCCTGCACACCGGCTGGCGTCCACGAATTGCTCATCCGCGCCGACGTGAAAATCGCCGGTGCGGAGATCGTCATCCTCGGCCGCGGCAACATCGTCGGCAAACCGATGGCCGCCATCCTCTGCCAGAAAGCGCGACATGCCGACGCCACGGTGACGCTCTGCCATTCGCGCACTCGCGATGTCGCGGCGCATTGCCGCCGCGCGGACATCATTATCGCCGCGATGGGCGTCGCCGAGTTCGTGAAAGCAGACATGGTGAAACCCGGCGCGGTCGTCGTGGATGTCGGCGTCAATCGCCTTCCCGATCCGTCCGCGAAAAGCGGCTCGCGGCTCGTGGGCGATGTGGATTTCGCCAACGTCCAGCCGATCGCCGGCCTCATCACCCCGAACCCCGGCGGCGTTGGCCCGATGACCATCGCCATGTTGCTCGCCAACACCACGCGCGCCGCCGAACTCGCCACACGCTAACCCACACTTATTTTATATGAACCCCGCTCGCATCCTTCCCGACCTCCAATGCTCGCTGCTCTGCGAAGACATCCGACAGGAGGCCAATGGCAACTTCATCCTCGTCGGCGTGCTCGGTTTCCTGCGCGTGCCGCAGTTGCCCGTCACCGCGCTCAAGCTCTGCATCTTCAGCCGCTGGACCGCCGGCGTCGGCGCCTTCACCGAGACGGTGCGGCTCATCGCGCCAGACCAGACCACGGTGCTGCGCCAAAGCCAGGTGAAGTTCGCGCTCGCCGATCCCGCGCATCACGCAACGAACGCCTCCATCTTCGGCCAGATCGAGTTCACCGCGCCCGGCGTCTATCAAGTCGAAGTGCTCGTGGACGATGTGATGAAGCTGCGCTATCCGTTTCCCGTCGTCGTCGTGCCGCCGCAAGGCCAACCGGAAGTGGCGCAGGAAAAGGCTTGAACCATCGCCACGCGGCGTGAAGTCCGCGCAGTTCACAACGTCAGTCCCTTGACGGCACGCACGCCGTCTTGCTGAATCAATCCGTGGAATCCGCCGCCACAAAAACCACCGCGCCCGACGCGTCGCAGCCGTTCAGTTTCGGCGGTGTCGCCGCGTTCGCCCGTGCGCCTTTCGGCCGTTTGCTCGTCGCGCAACTCGTCACCGCCGCCGCCGTGGCCGGGTGCGTCGTCTGGCTTCTCGCGCGCCAATGGTGTCCTGTCATCGAAACCGCCATCAGCCAATTGCCATCCGAACGCGCCATCGTCCACGAAGGCCAGCTCGTCTGGCCCGCGCGCGAAGCGAACGTGCTCGCCGAGACACACTTTCTCGCCGTCGTCGTCAGTCCGCGCGAAGCGGACGACACCGGCCAGACTGCGGATCTGCAACTCGAATTCGGCAAAAGCCAATTCCGCATCAGCTCACTCTTCGGTTATCTCGCGTGGCCTTATCCGGAAGATCGGCAACTGCCACTCACGCGCGGCGCGGTCGAGCCGTGGTGGGGCGCGTGGAAACCGATTCTACTCGCCGGCGTGGCGACGGGAACGCTCCTCTGGCTGCTCTTCACGTGGACTGTTTTGGCGATGCTCGGCACGTTCATCGTGCGGCTCGTCGCCTTCTTCGCCGACCGCGAGAGCACGCGCGCCGGCCGCTGGAAACTCGCAGCAGCAGCCCTGCTGCCCGGCGCATGGATCTTCGCGATGGGTCTCGTGTTGTACGGCCTCGAATGGCTACCACTGCTCGGCCTGCTGCTGGTGACGGCCGTGCATCTCGTCGTCGGTTGGATCTATCTTTTCTTCGCGCCGTTCTTCCTGCCACGCGTGCCGTCGCAATTCGCCACCGTCGCTAATCCCTTCACCACCGCGCCGGCGAGCGACGAAATGCCGAAGAGCAATCCCTTCACCGGCGACGAGACGCTCGTGAAACCGCTCTCGGCCAGCCCGCCCAACGCGACACCGGGGCTTTCGCCTGCGGTTCCCGAAACAATTCCAACACCCACCGCGGCCGAAGCATCAACGCCGGCTTCAGCCAATCCCTTTTCCACACCCGACGCCGCAGCCGGCAATCCCTTCGACAATGCCGGGGCAGCGCAGCCGGCGAAGAATCCTTTCACCCGCGAGCCGGGGCACTGAACGCAACGGGACGTTGCAAGCTCGGCGCGTTTCCTCTATGATTCGGGCTATGACTGGCTTTAAGAAAGTGTGTTCTCTCGCCGCGCTCGCGGCAGTGCTGGCGCTCGGCACCGGTTGCCCGGGAACCGGCGCGACCGATGATCAGAAGGAACCCTATTTTCTCTCCGGCCGCGAGAAGGTGCGCCACACCGACTACGCCGGCGCCATCCAAGCTTTCAACAAAGCTGCCGAGGTGAACCCGCGATCGGGTCCGGCTCATTACGAGCTGGGCTGCCTGTACGAGGAACGCGGCGCGGATCCGGCTGCGGCGATTTTTCATTACGAGCGTTATCTCAAGCTCAGTCCGACGGCCGAGAATGCTCCGCTGATCCGCGAGCGGATCAACACCTGCAAACTCGAGTTGGCGAAATCATCGTTCCTCACGCTCGGCGGCCAGCCTGTTCAGCGCGAGAAAGAGCTGAAGGCCGAGTTGGATCGTTTGCTCGCGGAGAACACCCAGCTCCGGCACCAGCTCAGCACGCTCGCTCCCGGCGTGCGCGTGCCAATGGCAACCAACCCGCCTGTGGCCGCCAAATCTCCGCCCGTGAAGATGACTCCGGCAACCGCGACCAACCGCGTTGTCGCGCCGGTACCTGCCAACACGAATCGTCCGCCCACCGCTGTTGGCCCGATGAAAACCCACAAGGTTGCCAGCGGTGATATGCCCGCTTCCATCGCGCGCAAATACGGGGTCAAAGTAGAGTCGTTGATGGCCGCCAATCCCGGCCTCGACCCGAAGAAGCTCAAGATCGGTCAGTCCCTCAACATCCCCGCGCGCTGAGCCTCCCTTGACTAGACTCCCCCTCTGACGCACTTTTTCTAGCGTGACGACCCAACGTCTACTCCTCGGCGGTGCCGCCGCGTTCTGGCTGGTGATGACCGGCCTGCTCTGGCGCGCCGAGTATCTCGATGGCAAATCCGGCAGCCCCGTGCCGGTCGAAGTGGTTTTGGAGAAATTGCTCAAGTCCCCCGACGACTCGCAGCTCGACATCATGCACCACGGCAAGCGCGTCGGCGGCTTGCGTTGGTCTCCCAACATCATCGAGGAAACGGCCGTGGGCCTCTCGAAGCCAAAGCCGGCGACCCCCGAAGGCATGATGAGGCGCACCGCCGGCTACTCACTCGACGTGATGGATGGCAGCGTGACCCTGCCCGACACGAAGCGGCGCCTGCGTTTCACGCTGAACCTCAACTTCGATCGCAACCGCAACTGGCAGGACTTCCTGCTCACGCTCGGACAGAACCCGCGCCACATCCGCATCGAGAGCCACGCCGCCAGTAAAAGCCTCCGCTTCACCACATCGGACGGCCAGTCGCCGGGACCGAAAGCCGAATTCACCTTCGAACAATTGCGCGACCCGCGGCAGCTCTTCGCCGGCGTGGTCAGTGCCTTCGGCGGTCCCGAATCGCTCGGCCACATCGCCGCGCAGATGGTGGATACCTCCACGCTGAAGAGCCTCACCAGCCACATGCTGGAGCTCCGTTGGGAGGCCCGCAGCGACTGGATGAAGATGGGCTCGGCCCGCATGCGCGTGTATCGACTGCAGGCGCCGCTGCTCGACAAGCACAAGATCGTCATCACCCTCAGCCGCACCGGCGAGATTTTGAAAGCGGAGTTCCCCAACGACATCACCCTCTTGAACCGGAACCTCTACCTCTGACCTCGCTGTATGATTGAGCTGAAGAATCTGGTGAAACGCTTCGGCGACCTCGTCGCCGTGAACGACATTTCCTTGACCGTCGGCCGTGGGGAATTCTTCGCCGTGCTCGGCCCGAATGCCGCTGGCAAAACCACCACCATCAAGATCCTCACCGCCCTCATCAAGCCGACCAGCGGCACCGCGCACATCTGCGGCTTCGACGTGCAGCAGCAGCCACTCGAGGTCCGCCGCCGACTCGCCTACGTGCCGGATTTCCCGTTCCTTTACGACAAGCTCACGCCGTGGGAGTTCCTCCGTTTCACCGGCCAGATTTTTAGGATGGATGAGGAAGCGATCCAACGCTCGACCCGCGAGCTGATCCCGCGCTTCAACCTCGAGCCGTATCTGCGCCAACCGATCGAAGGTCTCTCGCACGGCACGCGCCAGCGGGTCGCCATCGTCTCCGCGCTGATGCACGCTCCCGAAGTCTTCATACTCGATGAGCCGATGGTCGGCCTCGATCCGCATCACACCCGCGTGGTGAAGGACGTGCTCAAGGAACGTTCGCTGCAGGGCATGACCGTCTTCCTCTCCACCCATCAACTCAGCATCGCCGAGGAGATGGCCGACCGCATCGGCATCATCCACCACGGCCGCCTCATCGCCGTCGGCACGCGCGATGAGCTGCGCCGGCAGAGCGGCAGCGACGGCGCGCTGGAGAAATCCTTCCTCGCGCTCACCGCGCAGGAAGCCAACTTCGTCGAAGAGAAGTCGGCGCTGAAGGACCGCGAGCCGGAGATCACGATCGCCTAGAAACCGGCCATGTCGTCCACCGCGCACACCGCGAATATCCCCACGCCGTTCCGGCTGCTGTTGCGGATTCATCTGCTGCAGATGCGGCGGAAGTTCCGCTCGGCCAGGGACCAATCGAGCCTGCTCGTCGGCGCGCTCATCGTCTTCCTCACCGGTTACACCATCCTCGCTTCGGGGCTGTTCTACCGCGCGCTGCACTTCGCCGGACGCTTCCCCGGCTTGGGCGAAATGCTGATCGAACGGATGATCTATCTGCTCTTCTCCTTCCTCTTCCTGCTGCTGCTTTTCAGTAACATCGTCATCGGCTACACGAATCTTTTCCGCAACAAAGAGACCGCCTTTCTCATCACGCTACCGATCAGCGCGCAGGACATTTTCCGCTGGAAATTCCTCGAGTCGGCGCTGCTGGCCTCGTGGGCTTTCCTGTTGCTCATCGCGCCGTTGCTCGGCGCGTACGGTCTGGAGCAGAACGCGCCGTGGCATTTCTACCTGCTGGGGCCGGTGCTCATCGCGCTCTTCATCGTGCTGCCGGCGGTGTTCGGCTGCTGGGTCGCCATCACCATCGCGCGCCACCTCGACCGGCGGCTGTTCCAGCTTCTGACCGTGCTGGTGGTGCTGCTCACCTTCATCGGCCTGAGCGCCTACTGGAAACCGCAGGTGCTCGACGAGGAGAATCTGGAGACGCGCGTCATCTCCGTGCTCGACCGGTTGCTCACCAAGACGCGTTTCTCTCAATTCCCCTTCCTGCCGAGCTACTGGCTCTCCAGCGGCGTGCTACACTGGGTGGAAGGAGCGCTCTCCGCAGCGGTGTTCTTCGTGCTGGTGTTGCTCAGCAACGTCGGCTTCTTCGGCCTGCTCGCTTTCACCAAGACCGGCCGGTTCTTCTACAGCGCCCTTTCCGCCACGCACAGCCGCAGCCATGTGCTCGGCCAATGGGAATGGTTCCGCAACTGGACCGCGCTCCGGCGGCAGTTCCACTACCGTGCCGGCGCGATGGAATACCTGCTGCGCCTCGTGCCACGGCTCGAGCCGGACACCCGCGCGCTGCTGCTCAAAGATATGCGCGTCTTCTGGCGCGACACCGCGCAGTGGGGACAGACGCTCGTGCTCTTCGCGCTCATCGGCGTGTACATCAGCAACCTCCGCTACTTCACACAGCAGCTCGCCAATCCCTTTTGGGTCCACCTCATCTCGTACATGAACCTCGCGGCCTGCTCGCTCAACCTCGCCACGCTCACCACGCGGTTCGTCTTCCCGCAGTTCTCGCTCGAGGGCAAACGCCTCTGGATCGTCGGCCTCGCGCCGCTCGGCCTCGTGCGCGTGGTGAAGGCGAAACTTCTCCTCTCCATCACCGCCTCACTCATCGTCACGCTGCCGCTCATCTGGATTTCCTGCGACATGCTGAAACTGCCGCTGGCGCAAAAGTTTTATTTCGCCGGCGCCATCATCGTGATGACCTTCACGCTGAACACCCTCGCCATCGGCCTCGGCGCGCTTTACCCGAACATGAAGGAAGATCAGCCGAGCAAGATCGTCAGCGGCTTCGGCGGCACCTTTTGTCTCGTGCTCAGCTTTCTCTACATCGTCGCCAGCGTGCTGCTGCTCTCCTTCGGTTCGCCGTGGGGTGGGATGGATTTCCTCACGCCGAACTTCAAGGTGCTCGGTTGGATCGGCTTCGCCGTGCTCTCTGTCGCGCTCGGCTGGCTGCCGTACCGCTGGGGACTGCACCGCGTCGCCACCTTCGAGCACTGATCCCGAGCCGCCGCTTTACAGCGTTTGTTCGCGGCACTAGAGTCCGCTCATGGCAGCAGGCTTTGATGATTCGGATTTTGTCGAACGCGACTTCCCCACCAGCGCGCCCGCCGCGACGCGGCCGCCCAACCGCAGTGAACTGGATGCCAGAGTCATGGACGCCCAGCAAAAGCTCGCCGAGCTGCGACGCGCGCAGGAGGAGCTCGAACGCGAGCGCACCGCCGTCGAGGAATCCCGCCGGCGCTTCACCGAGTACCAGACCGGCCGCGAGGAACTGCTCCACGAACTCACCCGCGGCCTTGGCCTCATCGAGGAGACCGAGTTGGCCTCCCGCCGTGACGCCGAGCAGATGGCCAAATCCATCACCGGCCTGCGCGAGGCTTTCGACAAGGTGCAGGCTCTCGAAGATTCGCGCTGGACGCAGGAGAACTGGAAAGTCGAACTCACCCGCGCGCTCACCACACTCGAAAACGCGCGCATGGAATGGAACTCCGCCCGGCTCAAGTGGCCGGTGCTCACCACCGCGATATCCGCCGCGACCGGCACGAAGGCCGCGGATCAATCCACCGCGTCGCTCTTGGGCGACCTCGGTTTCTGGAAGCTCTGCCGCTACGGTCTCGCCTTCACCTGGCCGCTCGTGCTGCTCGGCCTCTTGATTTTTCTGACACTGCTGTTCCGTCGCTGATCTCGCATTATGGGTTGGTTCAGCAAAAAGACCGATCCCATCCAAAGTCGCGCCCACGCGCTGGACGCGGAAATCGCCACGATCGAATCGAAAATCCGAAAGCTCAACGCCCAGATCGAGAAGACGACGCCCGCCGCGCCCGCCGCACCCCTGCCGACCACACCGCGGTTGAGAACCAGCGTTCAACCAGCAGAAACAGCCATCCCACACCGCGCCGCGCCGACGCCCGCCACGACCACAGCGGCCACAAGGAGCGCCATTGAAGTGGACCTGCCGCCGACCTCCGGCGCGCCCGCCCCTGTCGAAATGCCCGCATACTACAACGCCCGCGGCGTGCGGAAGTTCGATCTGCTCGGCGCGCTGCAACGTTTCCGCAAGAGCCTCACCGGCCCCGAGCCGAGCAATCCCAAGCTCGTCACCTATCTCGCCGCCGGCAACATCCACGGCCTGCGCCCGCTCCGGCACGAGCAGCGCGTGGCCCGCAACCGCTTCATCGTCCTCTGCCTCGTCCTGCTCGGCATTCTCTTCGCCATCTTCAAGCTGCTCGTCCCGAGCCTTTGAAAATGCCGCGACACGCGCCCGCCGCCCCACTCGTCCGCGCCGCCATCACCACGCCCCACGGCACGTTTCTCGCGCACTTCACTGACCACGGCCTGGTTCGAATCGGGTTTCCAAGCCAAAGCAAACGCGAGGTGCGCAGCGACGAACTTTCCGAGAAACAAGAACGCTGGCTGAAACTCACACGCGCCGCGCTCGCGCAACTCTTCGCTGGCGAAAAGTTGCGCGACACGCCACCGCACGACGAGTCCGCCGGCACTGATTTCCAACGCGCGGTCTGGCACTCCCTCAGGCAAATTCAAGCGGGCCAGACGCGCACCTACTCGCAAATCGCCGCCGCCATTGGCCGGCCCCGCGCGGTGCGCGCTGTAGGGACGGCTTGTGGCGCGAATCCGATCCCGCTGCTCATTCCCTGCCACCGCGTCGTGGCCGCGAATGGCCTCGGCGGTTTTTCTGGGGGACTTGCATGGAAGAAACGGCTGCTCGCTGCGGAAGCGGCCGCGCTCAAAACTCGTTCAGCGCGTCGATGATCTGGCGCAGGCGGCCGTAGTTCTTGCGGTTAAAACCGAAGGCCACGCGCGGCAACTCTAGACACTCGTCATCCTCGCGTTCCTCGGCCGTCGGCGCGATGACGCGGAGCGGATCGCCCTCAATGATGTCGGCGAAGTCGCGGTTCAACTTGGCCAAAGCGACCGCGGACGGCACGCGCTGGAGACGCAGAACGAGCAGTTCCTTCACAAAGCGGCTCGAGTGGTAGTTGCGATAGAAACGGGTGATCCATTCGGCCGCCTGTTCCACATCGTCGGTCAGTTGGTAGAAGCCGAGATCCTCGGGTGAGATCAGTTTCTTGCGCAGCAGATGCTCGCGCACGCTGCGGTCCCACGTCTTCCAGAAATTGCCGCGAGGGCGATCCACGAACACCAGCGGCACGAGCTGCGCCTTGCCGGTCTGCATCAGCGTGAGCGCCTCGTAGCCCTCGTCGAGCGTGCCGAAGCCGCCGGGGAACAGCGCGAGCGCGGCCGAGTGGCGCAGCAGGGTGAACTTGCGGGTGAAGAAATATTTAAAGTGAATGAGCTTCTTGTCGCGCAGGATGACCGGGTTCGCGGCCTGTTCCCACGGCAGACGGATGTTCGCGCCGAAGCTCTTCTCCGGTCCGGCGCCTTCGTGACCGGCCTGCATGATGCCCGGCCCAGCGCCCGTGATGACCATCCAGCCGGCCTCGGCCATCCGGCGGCCGAAGGCGACGGCCTGCCGATATTCGGGCTGTGAGGATTGCGTGCGTGCGGAGCCGAAGATGGTGACCTTCGGTGTGCTGGCGTACGGGGCGAAGAGCTTGCTGGCGTAGCGCAGTTCGCGCACGGCGGTTTGAATCACCCGCGCGTCACCGCGATGCTCCACGTCGTGAAGCAGCTTGAGCGCGTTCTCGATCAACTCGGCGACGAGATCGGCGTTGTGCCCGCCGCCCTTGTGGGCGATCAGCTCCTCGATGCGCCGCTGCAGCTCGGGATCGGCGGGAGGTTTCGCTCGGCGTGCCATCGGGCAAAAGAGTATTTGCTCGGTGAGTAAAAGCAATCTTCACCGCCGCTGGCACCTTGCCTGCCCGCCTGCTTGCTGTTAGTTTCGCCGCTCTTTGGGAAGCGCAATGGACTACAAAAACACGCTCAACCTGCCGCGCACGGAGTTCGCGATGAAGGCCGACCTCGTCTCTCGCGAGCCGCTGCGCCTCGCGAAGTGGGAGGCCGCCGGCCTTTACTCCCGCATCCAATCCTCCCGCGCTGGCGCGCCGAAGTT
>SIBB01000052.1 GCA_009695395.1 Pedosphaera sp.
GAGCGCCGCGCCCTGCGGCCGCTTGCGAGTGCGGCTCACGCGCGTGTTGCAGCCGCCTTCGCACACGACGACGGCGTCCGGCAGCACGACCGTGCCGTTGTGGAAGACCACCGCGGGTTTGCGGGAAGTTCGTTTCATTTGGCTGGGAAAATTGAGCCGCAGATGCGCACAGATGCACGCAGATAACTGGGCGGGTTCACTGCAATCTGTGTTCATCTGTGCGCATCGGTGGCTGAAAAGTCTTCGCAGCCGCGCCGCTTCCCGCTACACCTTGCGCATGCACACTCTGCTGAAACTGCTGCGCGACGATGCCTCCTTGAAGCACTCGCAGCTCGCCGCCATGTTGAATCTCCCCGAGCTGGAGGTGGCCGCGAAGATCAAGTCGTTCGAAGCGGACGGCACCATCCTGGGCTACCGCACCGTGCTCAACGAAGAGAAGGTCGGCGGCGATGTCGTGCGCGCCGTCATCGAGGTGAAGATCACGCCCGAGCGCGGCGGCGGCTTTGACCGGCTGGCCGAGCGTATCGCCAAGTATGACGAGGTGAAGACCTGCTACCTCATGAGTGGCGGCTACGACCTGCTCGTGGTGCTGGAGGGCAACAACCTCCGCGCGCTGGCCACGTTCGTCGCCGAGAAGCTCGCCACCGTGCAGGGCGTCGTCTCCACCTCCACGCACTTCATGCTCAAGACCTACAAGGAGCAGGGCGTGCTCATGGGCCACGCGCCGGTGGAGGAACGGCTGGCGGTCTCTCCGTAGCACGCACACGGACGCCTCGGCGAACTGGATGATCTCCGCTGTGTATGGCCGCGATGGAAAGCCCATCGCGCAGGCGAAAGACTGAGCTACGCTGGCCGTCGCCGAAGTTGACCTGAACAAGCGCCTGCTCTGGGAAAGCCTCGGTGACTTCAAGGCGGAGATTCAGCGGCATCGCCCCCCCCCGACGCCCCCGGACACAGGTCAAAGCGATGGCTGCGATCCGAAAGCGCTTGGTGAACACCTTTTGCCAGCAGTCCTGATCCTGGAAGGGCAGTCGGAACGCGCTGTCCTGCTTGCTCCGCACGCACGCTCCCCTCGATAGCCGCCGCAGAAACTTCGATTCACGCTCCCGGCGCGCGCGCCTTCATGGTCCCGCGCATGAAAACAAATCCACCGTTCCAAACCTCCTCATCCTCCCGTTTCCACCTGCCGCTGGCCGCGTTGCTGGTCGGCGTCGCGCTGTTCGCAGCGGGCTGCCATGTCTTTGATGGCGGCACGCGCAAGCGGCACAACTCCAGCCTCGTGGATTACCTCTACCCGCGTGGCAATCACACTCAGCCCACCAAGCCCTCGGTGCCAACGCTCACACTACCGCTGAAGGTCGGCATCGCGTGGGTGCCGGAATCCACGGGCAACAAGGACCAGTTTCGCAGGCAGGACTGGGTGCTGACGGAGGCGCGGCGGAAGGAACTGGCGGAGGCGGTCATCCCGCACTTCCAGAAATACCCGTTCATCAAGTCCATTGAGATTGTCCCGACGGCCTACCTGACGCCGGGCGGCGGGTTTGAGAATCTGGACCAGCTCAAGGCCTTGCTGGGCGTAGACGTGATTGCGCTGCTGTCCTTCGACCAGTTGCAGACATCGGACAGCACGGAGTTGTCGTTGCTCTACTGGACTATCGTGGGCGCGTATTTCATCCCCGCCGAGGCGAACCGCACGCACACGATGGTGGACGCGGCGGTGTTCGACATCGCCAGCCGGCAGCTTCTCTTCCGCGCGCCGGGCGTGAGCAAGTCCCGCGGTATCGCCACGCCCGTCCGCACAGATGAGCGGCTGCGCGCGAAGAGCGACCAGGGCTTCGTGGCGGCCTCGACAAACATGGTGGCGAACGTGCAGGTGGAACTCGCCACGTTCCAGCAGCGCATCAAGGAGAAACCGGAAACCGTCCGCATCGTGCGCACGGCTGGCTACACGGGCGGTGGTGCATTCGGCTGGGAACACGCGGGATTGCTCGGCGGCGTGCTGATGCTGGGAATGCTGCTGCAACGCCCGCGTGAATGAACCGGCACGCTCTCCAACTCGCAGCACTCGCCGGTCTCCTGCTGGCCGTGCTGGCGACTATTTCACCAGCCTTCCGCGCTGTGTGCGTGCTGGACCGCGATGCGCTGGCCGCCGGTGAAGTGTGGAGGTTGTGGACGGGGCATCTCGCGCACTTCTCCACGAGTCATCTGTTCGTGGACGCGTTGCTCTTTGTGTTGCTGGCTGCCGCGTTGGTTCGTGAGGGTGAGCGCAGTCTCGTGCGAGCGCTGTTTGTCGGTGGGGCTGTCTTGAGCGTAAGCTTGCTCTTCTGTGACGCCTCGCTCGCGCGATACGGCGGACTCTCAGGGCTGAACGCACTGCTGCTCGGTCGATTGGCGATGCGGTGGTTTCAGGCTGGCGGCCGGCAGCGGGTGTTGGGGCTGGCACTGCTCGCGGTCGCGGTCGGGAAATTTACGCTCGATTCCGTTGGTTTGGGTGGACCGAGCGTTGAGTTTGATTCGGTCGCCGTCGTGCCGAGCTACTTGAGCCATTGGGTCGGGTTGTTCTGGGGAATCGTTCTGCCCGCGAGTGGTCAGGTGAAGAACATTTTCTCCGCCGTGCGGCGCAGCATCCAGTCGCGGTCAGTGGCGGAGAGGAAGTCGAGGCGGTCGCGAATGAGGGCGATGGAGTCGGCGTAGGTGTGGCCGGGACGGACTTGGTAGGGGCAGTCGGTGGCCCACATGAGGCGTTGCGGGCCAAAGGTGTCGCGGAGGCGGCGGATAATCGGGCCGAAGTCGAGGTAGGGCGCGCGCTTCTGGCCGAAGGCGTAGAAGGCCGAGGCTTTGACGTGGACGTGTGAGAACTTCGCCAGCGCGCAGAGCGCGGCGATGTCCGCTTCGAGGAACTCGCCACTCACGCCGATGCGTGCGAAGTGGTCAATCACAACGCGGGTGCGGGGGAACTTCGCGCACATCGCCGCGAGGCCAGGGAGGGCGTTGGGGCCGATGAGCGGGCAGAGGGCGAGGCCGTCGTCGCCGGCGCACTTCCACATTTCAGTCATGCCGGGCGAACTGAGCCAGGCGTCCACGGTTTGCGAGCCGGGGTTGATACGGAAGCCGCGCACGCCTTGCTTCGCCAGCTCGCGCATCGCGTCCTGCGGGCGCGCGGCGGTGCCGTCCACGATGCCCACGCCGGCGAAGACGCCGGGGAAGCGGCGCATGGCGTCGGTCATGTAGCGGTTGTCGAAGCGGTAGAAACTCATCTGGATGAGCACGGTGCGCGTGACGCCGTGCGGACGGGACATGGCGAGGAATTCCGCGGCGGTGAAGCTGGGTGGTTGCATCGCGGACGGTTGGTAGCCCGTCGCGAGCGGGAAGGCGGCCGTGTCCGGCGTCCAGACGTGGACATGGGCGTCGATGAATCCTCGTTTCAAAGAAGCGTCAGGCGCCGCACAGCCGGTCAGCGCACCGGCTGTCAGCGACGTCGAGGTCGCGATGAATTCCCGGCGGGATTGGTTGAAGGGCTGTTCTGTCATGGCTGGTGGCGCGAACGCTAGGAGTTCGGTGCGATTCCTGTCAACGCACGCAGTCGGGCGCCGGGATTTCGCGTTGCCACCTATTCAGCTGCTCCCTAGGCTCGGCCGCGCATGAAACATCAGCTCGAGTTCGAGAAGCCAATCATCGAGTTGCAGCGCAAGCTCGACGAGCTGAAGAAGCACCCGGAGAAGCATTCCATCGGCATCAACCTCGACGAGGAGGTCCGGCAGATGGAGCTGAAGATGGAGGAGACGCGGCGGCAGATTTACCTGAACCTCACGCCTTGGCAGCGGGTCATCCTCGCGCGCCACCCCAAGCGGCCTTACACGCTCGATTACTTTCGCACGGTCTTCACGGACTTCTCCGAGTTGCACGGTGACCGGCTTTACTCCGACGACCGCGCGATGGTGGGGGGGTTCGCCAAGCTGGCGGGTCGGCCCGTCATGGTCATCGGCACGCAGAAGGGGCGCGACACGAAGGAAAACATCCTGCGCAACTTCGGCTCCGCGCACCCCGAGGGCTACCGCAAGGCGCTCCGGCTCATGCGCATGGCCGACAAGTTCGGCATACCCATCATCACGCTGATCGACACGGCGGGCGCGTATCCCGGCATCGGCGCGGAGGAACGGCACATCGCGGAGGCCATCGCAGTGAACCTCCGCGAGATGACCCTGCTGGAAGTGCCTATCATCGCCGCCGTCATCGGCGAAGGCGGCTCGGGTGGCGCGCTGGGCATCGGCGTGGCGGACCGGGTTTTGATTTTGGAGAACGCGTATTACTCGGTCATCAGCCCGGAAGGTTGCGCGGCGATTCTGTGGAAGGATCGCGCCGCCGCACCGAAGGCCGCCGAGGCGCTGAAGATCACGGCGAAGGACTTGCTCGAACTCGGCCTCGTGGACGAAATCGTCCCCGAGCCTATGGGGGGCGCTCACAACGATCCCGCGGCGACCGCCGCGACCGTCCAGAAGCGCTTGCTCAAAAACCTCGCGCAACTGGACGCGCTCTCAGTCAGCGAGCGGTTGCGGCAGCGCTACGGGAAGTTCCGGAACTTCGGCCACTTCAACGAGACGCCCGCCGCGCTGGGTGGAACGACGCTGGAAGCACAACCGGCGTGAGGAGCTGCGGCCACGCGCTGCCCGGCGCGAGTCGATTCGGACACCAAACTTCCCCGGAGCGACGCTTGACTCCCCCCTTTCCTCCGCTAACCTCCGCGTTCCGCTTGAGGCGGGACCGTGCGGTGAGCCGCACGCGAGACGTTGTAGAAAGAAGCTTTAGCCTATGAAACGCCAGTATCAGCCCTCAAAAATCCGCCGCCAGCGCCAGCATGGCTTCCGTGCACGCATGGCCACCCGGGGCGGTCGCAAGGTTCTCGCCAACCGCCGCAGGACCGGTCGCAAAAAGCTCACCCCGGTGTGATCCCATGTCCGCCAGCCCGTCCACGCGGCTGACGCTCGGGGGCACCCAGCGCCTCAAACAGACACGCGACTTCACGCGCCTCAAGACCCAAGGGCGGCGGCTCGCCCGTGGTTGTGTGCTGATGAACTGGGCGGAACTCCCCATCGCAGGGCAGTCCCGACTCGGCATCGTCGCGGCGAAACGCATCGGCAACGCCGTCGTCCGCAGCCGGGCCAAGCGCCTCCTGCGTCAGGCTTTCCGGCTCCACCAGCACCACCTGCGCGTGCCTTCGGAAATCGTCCTCGTGGCCCGCGACTCGATTGCCGGCAAGGCGTTCGCGGATGTCGAGCGTGACTATCTCGCCGCACTCCGCGTCGCGGGCTTGCTCAAGACTTAAACCGCTTCCGCACTGCTGGCTGCCCCGTGAATCTCGCCCAACACCTTTTGCTCTTCGCGCTCCGGCTTTACCGCTGGTTTGTCTCGCCCGCGCTGACGCTGCTCTTCGGCGCGGCGTGCCGATTCGAGCCGACGTGCTCGGTGTATGCGATGGAGGCGGTTCGCCGACACGGTGCGTTGCAAGGCGGTTGGCTTGCGGTGAAACGGGTTGCCCGCTGCCAACCGTGGGGCGGTTGCGGGTGTGACCCGGTGCCGGGGCAAAAGGAACGCGTCGCTGAGATCGGATGCTCCGGAGTTTCCCACACGCGCCACGCGCCACGCGCCACGCCCGCTTCACTCGCCGCCCACTAGCTTTCTTTCATGGACCGCAAATCTGTTGTCATCCTGCTCGTTTCGTTCCTGCTCATCATCGGCTGGTTCGAGCTGGTCAAAGTCCTGTATCCGCCCCCGCCGCCCCGCGCGTTGGCGAATGGGACGAATACGGTCGCCGGTGTGACCAATCAGGCTGGCGCTCCAGTGGGCAGCCCCAACTTGTCCTCGCCGACGCTCACCGCTCCCGCTCCCGGCTCCACGCAGTGGACTGCACCGAAGGCCGAGGAGCAGTTGCTCATCCTCGACACGGCGGACGTGCGCTACACCTTCACGTCGCACGGCGGCGGCTTGAAGCTCGCGGAGCTGAAGCATTTCCCGAAGATCGTCGGCAACCGCAAGGTCACCGATCCGTCGCGCGTGGTGACCTTGAACACGAAGGCGCCCGTCGCCGCGATGACGCTGCTGGGCGGCGAGGCGATTCACGGCGACGGCCTCTTCACGCTCGCGAAATCGGAGAAGGGCGTGCGCGCGGAGAAACTTCTCCCCACCGGCCTGCGCATCGTAAAGCAGTTCACGCCTGGCACGAACTACCTGATGCAAGTCAGCGTGTGGTTGGAGAACACGGGGGGGCAGGCCATCTCTCTGCCGGCGCAGGAATGGGTTTTCGGCACAGCCACGCCCATCAACCCCTTGGACAAGGGGCCGTTGATGAAGGTGAGCTGGTTCGAGAACGGCAGCAGCAGCTCCGTCGCCGAGTCCTATTTCGAGAACGCCACGCTGGGCTGCTTCCCGGGCACGCCGCGCAAGGAACACGAGGTGGTGGGCAAGTTCGCGTGGGCTGCGGCGCAGAACCAGTTCTTCACCATTGTCGCCGTGCCGAAACAGCCCCCCGAGAAACTAGTCACGCACCGCATTGCATTACCCACGCATGACCCAGCGGACGTGCCCGAGGGCGACAAGGCGTTCCCCAGCCCGTTCGGCTTCCAGAGCGCGTTCGTGTATCCGGGCCAGACGCTCCAACCCGGCGGGACGAACGCGGTCCATCGCGAGTTCGCGCTCTACGTCGGGCCGAAGGAATACCAGACGCTCGCGCGGCTTGGGAAGCAGATGAACAACGAGCTAGACCTCATCATGGACTACGGCGGCTTCTTCGGCTTCTTCGCCAAGGCGCTGCTGCTCTCGATGAACGGCCTGCACTCGTTCGGTCTGAACTACGCGTGGTGCATCATCGCCATCACCGTCATCATCAAGCTCCTGTTCTGGCCGCTCACCGCCATCTCCACGCGCTCGATGAAGCGGATGTCCGAGCTGCAGCCGCAGATGAAGGCCATCCAGGAAAAATACAAAGAGGATCCCTCCAAGGGCCAGCAGAAGACCATGGAGTTCATGCGCGAGCAGAAGGTTAACCCGATGGCTGGCTGCCTTCCAATGGTCGTGCAGTTCCCCGTCTTCATCGGCTTCTATACCATGCTCCAAAGCTGCATGGAACTGCGCGGCGAGTCCTTCCTGTGGGCGCACGACCTCTCGCAGGAGGACACCGTCACCTACCTGTTCGGCTTCCCCGTCAACCCGCTGCCCATCATCATGGCGGTGACGATGTTCTGGCAGGCGAGGCTCACCCCGCCCTCTCCCGGCATGGACCCGATGCAGCAGAAGATCATGAAGTATATGCCCATGATGTTCGTGGCCATCCTCTACCGCTTCAGCGCCGCACTCACCCTCTACTGGACCGTGCAAAACCTGCTGACCATCCTGCAAACCAAGCTCACGAAGCTGAACGACGAGAAAAAAGCCGCCGCCGGCAGCAACGCCATCCCCATCAAAGTAGTCGCCGACAAGCCCAAGAAAAAATAGCCCCACTTTTGTCTTTTACCTTTTACCCTTTTCCTTCCCCATCCCTCCATGCCCACTGAACCCAAAGCCATCCTCGCCGAACTCCTCACCCACCTCGGCTTCACTGCCACCATCGAGGAGCGACCCCTCGACGACGGCGGTCTCTTCCTCGACGTGAAGACCGAGGAGGCCAGCCGCCTCATCGGCCGCGCCGGCCAGACGCTCGGCGACCTCCAATACCTCGCCAACCGCATCGTCTTCAACCTGAACCCCGACGCACCGCGCATCACCGTGGACGTAGGCGGCTACCGCGCTCAAGCCAGCGAAGCGCTCATCAAGAAGGCCAAGGAAGCCGCCGACAAAGTCCGCAAGTGGGGCGACATCGTCGAGCTGGAGCCGATGAGTGCCTATGACCGCCGCATCGTCCACCAAGCCCTCCGCGAGGATCCGGACATCGAGACACAAAGCGTGGAAGTCGAGGGGACCGACAAGAAGGCGATGCTCCTGCGGCCGAAGCGGAAGGAGTAGGGAATGCAATGACCCTCCCCCGCACCTTCGACCTGCCCGACGAAGTCTCCGACTGGGACGACAAGAACTACTTCACCTTCCTGCAAGACCACCAGTTCGGCTATCAAGCCCTTCTCGATGAACTGAAGGCTCGCGGTCAGGAGCATTCGGCGGAATACCAGCACTGGCTCGACCAGTTCAAAGCCGTGGAGCACTACCTCGCCCGCGACTTCAATCGTCGCTACCATCAGGGTTAGCGTCGGTTCACTCTTCGCCCACGCCGCGCTTCGTCAGCCACCAGATGCCGGCGGTCACCGCGACACCCACGACCGACATCACCAGCGCCGTCTCGCAGAAGTAGGTCGAGCCAATCATCACGAGTCCGCCAATCAGCGGCACCGTCTTGTCCTGCTTCTTGCCGTAAATGAAGAAGCCGCTGCCCACCGCTCCCCACAGGACCGAGGCCCAGAGCGTGTCCATGTTCACCGCCGGCCTCCGAGCTCGCGCCAGCGCGGACAGTCCACACAGTGGTCGTTCACCATCCCGACCGCCTGCATCAACGCGTAGCAGATCGTCGGCCCAACAAACTTGAACCCGCGCTTAAGCAGCGCCTTACTCATCGCGTCGGACTCGGGCGACTTCGCGGGAACTTCCAGCATCGTCCGCCGCCGGTTTTGCACCGACTGCCCGCCGACGAACTGCCACAGATACTTGTCGAAGCTGCCGAACTCCTTTTGCACCGCGAGAAACGCCTGCGCGTTCGCAAGGGTCGCCGCCACCTTCAGACGGTTGCGCACGATGCCAGGATTTGCCAGCAACTCCGCCACCTTGCGCGCGTCGTAGCGGGCAATCTTCCGCGCATCCCACTGGTCGAACGCCGCACGGTAGCTCTCGCGTTTTTTGAGAATCGTCTCCCAGCTCAGGCCCGCCTGCGCGCCTTCGAGGATGAGGAACTCGAAGAGCACGCGGTCGTCATGCACGGCCATGCCCCACTCGCGGTCGTGGTAGGGGATGGCCAGCGCCGACTTCGCCCAAGTGCACCGACTCATGCTACGGCTTGGCCGGTTTGGCCAGCTTTTCGATGGCCGCAATCACGTCCTTCGCCGATGCGTCGAACAGGTCAAACTCCACCTCGCCGAGCTTCTTGCCGTCAGACCCGAGCAGGATCAATGTGGGGTAGCCGTCTACCTTGAACTCCTTGGACAACGCCTCGTTGGCGGCCTTGAGCGCGGCGGGCTGCTTCTTTTTCAGCGGGAAATCCACCTCCACGAGGATGAGGCGCTGCTTGGCGAACGCTGCGAATTCCTTGGCAGGGAAAACCTCCTTGTGCAGCCGGATGCAGCTGGAGCAAAAGTCCGAACCGGTGAAGTCCAGCAGCACCAACTTGCCCTCGGCCTTGGCCTGCTGCTTGGCTTTGGGCAGGTCGGTGAGCCAGGTCGAGTCGGCGGCGATGACGGTTTGAAACAGGACCAGCGTGGCGGCGAGGCTGAGGAGTCGTTTGCGCATAGGTGAGGGGACTGTAGTCGGGAGTTGGTGAGGGTGCAAACCCGTCTTCTGGCATGCGGCGACTCCCGCTCGCCGGCCCTGTCTGCCGTTGCAATTCCTCGCCGGAAAAGCAAAACGCGGGAGGCTGTTGCCAGCCTCCCGCGCGCGAAATCTCAGTTCGGATTAGTAACGGTCGCCGCCGCCGCGCTCACGGCGCTCGCCGCCGCCGCCGCCGCCGCCACCACCACGGTAGCCGCCACCACCACCACCACCGCCGCCGCCACGGTAGCCGCCACCACCGCCGCCGCCGCCGCCGCGATAACCGCCACCACCGCCGCCGCCGCCGCCGGTCCGCTCTTCACGAGGGCGTGCGACGTTCACGGTGAGGTCACGTCCGCCGACGTTCTTGCCGGCCATGCCTTGGATGGCCTTCTCGGCATCTTCAGCGGAAGCCATGGTCACGAAGGCGAAGCCACGGGACTTGCCGGTCTCGCGGTCCATCATAAGGTTGACTTCCATGACTGTGCCGAACGCGGCGAAGGCGTCCTGCAGGTCGTTTTCGGTTGTGGAGAACGCGAGGTTACCCACGAACAGTTTGTTGTTCATTGATGATTTGCACCTGTCGCCCTACTGCTCCGACTGTTCCCGACAACCGGGTTTCAAATCATCACTGAACCACGTTCACCTGACGATCCACCAAATCCTGCAACCGGCGCGACCGAATGCGGTAGCGTATATGGAGGAAACCGCCGGGTTTGGCAACAGCTCATTTGGGCTCACTTCGGCAGCCACTTTTCCCAGTTTTTCGCGTAGGCGTCCACGTTCGCCTTAGTCACGGCAATGAGCGGGGTCACGTCCTGAGGTGAGGCGGGGTTCTTCTTGAGGTGGAGTTTGTTGACGAGGTGCTGCACGGCACGCTGGCCGTAGCCATACACGTCTTGGGCAAGGAGCATTTCCACATGGCCGCTGCGGACGTAGGCGAGCTGCGGCGGAAGGGCGTCCACGGAGACGCACTTGACGGTGCCGGCGGACCACTTGAGGGCGTTGTCGGTGAAGAGGGGCCAGCCGCCCAGCAGGCCCCAGCCCGCGATGTCGGGGTTGGCCTGCTGCACTTGCTCGATCTTTGCGACGGCGTCCTGCGGCGTCTCCTTGTGATAGAAGATATCGAGCACTTTGATGCCGGGAGATTTTTTAGCTGCGGCACGGAAGCCAGCGGCGCGCTGCTGAAGGTTCACGGCGTTCGGGTTTCCGTCAATGGCGGCGACGGTGCCTTTGCCGCCCATCAATTTCGCCAGCTCGACAAATGTCCGCTCGCCGCACTGGAAGTCATCAATGCCGATGCTGACGAAGCGGCGGCTGGCAGGCGCGTCGCCGGAGAAAGTCGCCACCGGCACACCCTGCCGCTCGGCCTTGTTGATGGCATCGGTCAGCTTGTTGGCGTCCGAGCAGGAGATGATGATGCCATCGGTGCCGACGAGCAGGAGTTGCTCGATGAGCTCGGCCTGACGCTGGGCGTCCTCCTCGTTGGGGGTGCGCCAGTCAATTTTGATTTTGATGCCGTGCTTGGCGCTAAGTTCCTTCGCGGCGTCCTCGGCTCCGGCGCGCGCGGCGAGGAAAAACATATTGCCCTGCGACTTGGCAATCATCCCGAAGGAATAGCTCTTCTGGGTCTGGGCCAGCAACGGGGACACTGTGGCGAGCAACGCGAGAAGGCGGACGGCGGAGCGGAATAGTGAGTTCATCCCGCGCACCTTAGCCAGCAGCGCAACAGGCCGCGACAAAAAGTTAAAGAGACTAGCTGACCGGCGCCGGGAGTTCTCAGTCGTCTGCGCAGAATCAAATCTGTTGCACGTCTTTTGGCAGCAAGCGTGCGACGAAGAGAGTCTTCCCCTCAAAGTGACCTGAATGAGTAAGACTCAAGCCCCAGTGCGTGGTGCAGATGCGGTGTTGCCGTCGGCGTCAGTGGTCACACAAAACTCTCCGCCAGCGCCACGGCCTTCCGCATCGCCTTGGACTTGTTGACCGTTTCCTGAAACTCCGACTCGGGGTCGCTGTCCGTCACCCAGCCGCCGCCGGCCTGGATGAAGACCTGGCCGTCCTTCACCAGCGCGGTGCGGATGGTGATGGCGGTGTCGCAGTTGCCGTTGAAGCTGAAGTAGCCCACGCAGCCCGCGTAAGGCCCGCGGGTGGTGCCTTCCATTTCGGCGATGAGCTGCATGGCGCGGATCTTCGGCGCCCCGCTCACCGTGCCGGCGGGGAAGGTCGCGCGCATCAGGTCGAACGCCGACTTGTCCGCCGCCAGCCGCCCCTCGACCTGCGAGACGATGTGCATGACGTGGCTGTAGCGCTCGATGACCATCAGTTCCTTCACCTGCACGGAGCCGTAATCGCACACGCGTCCGATGTCGTTGCGCGCGAGGTCCACGAGCATGACGTGCTCGGCGCGTTCCTTCGGGTCGGCGAGAAGTTCCTTCTCCATCGCGAGGTCTTCGTCGTGCGTCGCGCCGCGCGGGCGAGTGCCGGCGATGGGGCGGATTTCAATCAGCTTGTCCTCACAACGCACGTGAATCTCCGGGGAGACGCCCACGAGCGCGAAGCCGTCCAGCTCCAGCAGGAACATGTAGGGCGAGGGGTTGATGGTCCGCGCCGCGCGGTAGAGGTCCAGCGGGCTGGCCTTGAGGGGCGCGCTGAAGCGCTGCGAGCCGACGACTTGGATGACGTCGCCGGCGGTGATGTGGGTCTTCGCCTCGAGCACGTTGGCGATGAATTTTTCCTTCGGCGTGTTCGACTCGAAGGGCGCGGGCGCGACGTCCTCCGGCAGGGTGGCGGGCAGGTTTTCCAACGGCTGTTCGAGCAGCGCGAGGAGGCGGTCAATTTCAGCGGCGGCGTTCTCGTAGGCCTCGGTCGGCGAGGCGGCATCGTCCAAGACCGCGTTGACCAGAATCGTGATGGTCTGCTGCGCGCGGTCGAAGATGAGCAACTCGTCGGCGATGAGGAAGTAGAGCGTGGGCGTGCCCAGCTCGTCCTTCGGCGGGCGCGGGACGATGGGCTCAACGTCGTGGATGAACTCGTAGCCGATGAAGCCCACTGCGCCGCCGGTGAAGCGCGGGAGGCCGGGGACGTTCACAGGCCGGTAGCGCGCGAGCACGCGCTCGACGACTTCAAGGCCGTCGCGAACGCACTGGTCGCACGGCTCCTTGCCGGGCGCGGGGATGGCAAACTTCTC
>SIBB01000053.1 GCA_009695395.1 Pedosphaera sp.
AACAGCTCGGAGTAAGCCCATTGCATCCCGCCCTCGGTGAGCAACGCCTCGGTGTCGCCCCAGCCGCCACCGAGTCCTTCGAGCAGGAAGAGCGCGTCGGGAAACTCCTCGCGCACGCGCGCGATGATGTGCTGCCACGCGGGCGCGGGGACCTTGTAGCCCGCGTCGCAACGGAAGCCGTCCACGCCGCGACGGCACCAGGTGAGCAACGCCTCCGCGATGTGCTCCCAGAGCGCGGGGTCGCGTTGCGCGAGTTCGACCAAATCCTCCCAGGTGCTGCCCCATGCGCCGGGACTCTCGAAGTGGCCGTCAGGTTTGCGGAGGAACCACTCGGGATGATTGTCCTGCAGCCACGAGCCCCAGCCGGTGTGGTTGATGACGATGTCGAGGAAGACGCGACCGCCGCGCGCGTGGACGGCGGAGGTGAGTTCCTGAAATTGCTCCACTGCGTTCGTGCGCTTATCGAACTCGACCAGCGCTGGGTCAATGCCGGTCAAGTCCTCCGCCGCATACGGACTGCCGAAGCGCCCAAAGCGCGCGTAGGTCGTGGGCGTGGGGTTCACCGGCAACAGGTGCAGGATGCGGCAGCCGAGCGTGTCGAAGATGTGCGGGAGCTGGCGCGCGAGGTCGCGGAGTTTGCCGGAGGGCGGGATGACGGTGTAGCCGAGACGGTCCAGTTCGTTCATCTGCGCCTCGCGCGCGGGGTCGGCGGTGGCGACAAGGGACTTCGTGTCGCCGAACATCCGGGTGAAGGCGCAGTAGATCGTGTTCGCGGTGCGATAGAAGTTCGGGTGGACGCTCACGCCAAAGTTGTCGCCTTCGGGCCAGTGCTGAAAGCCGGTGGGGTCGATCAGGTAGGGCTTCGACTTGAACCAGCCGACTTCCGTGAGCGGGAGCGTGAGCTGCCATTCGCCATCCGCCCAGCGCATCGGAAAGTCACGCCAAGACGCGCCAGCGAGCGGGACTTTATCGAACTTCGACTGGATGACCTCGCGGCGGATGGCGGCGGCGCGACCGAGATTCGTCCGCAGGAGCGCGGTCCAGCCCGCATCGGCCCACACTCTCGCACGTGGGTGCGCGAGCTTGAAGGTAAGGTTGTCGCCGACAAATTGAACGCGGCGCTCGCCGGCGGGCGGGGTCATGTGTGGCCGTTCCATTCGGTGCGATGGTGAAAGCCACACGATCCAAACTCAAGAACCGGTTGAGTGGCGGGGATGGATTCCCATTGAACTGCCCGCCTGCCGCTCGCAAGCTTATGGTATCACTTCAACCGTGAATTCCTCCAAGGAACAGCATCGCCTCCGCGAGACCCACGCCGACCCCGTCGCGCCGTGGCACAAGTGGGGGCCTTACGTCTCCGAGCGCTCGTGGGCCGGCGTGCGCGAGGATTACAGCGAGGATGGCGACGCCTGGGCTTACTTCCCCCACGACCACGCGCGCTCCCGCGCCTACCGCTGGAGCGAGGACGGCATGGCTGCGATTTGCGACCGCTACCAGGTCATGTGCTTCGGCCTCGCGCTCTGGAATGAGCGGGATTCCATTCTGAAGGAACGCCTCTTCGGCCTCACGCCCAAGGAGGGCAATCACGGCGAGGACGTGAAGGAGTATTACTTCTACCTCGACTCGACGCCGACGCATTCCTACCTCAAGTGGAACTACAAATACCCGCAGCGCGCGTTCCCGTATCAGGAGCTGATTGACGGCAACCAACGGCGCGGCCCGACCGCCCCGGAGTTGGAGCTGCTCGACACCGGCGCGTTCCACGAAGACCGCTACTTCGATGTTTTCGTGGAGTATGCGAAGGCTGGCCCCGAGGACATCTGCATCCGCATCGAGGCATTCAATCGCGGGCCGGAAACCGCGCCGCTGCGCCTCCTGCCGCACCTGTGGTTCCGCAACCGTTGGTCGTGGGGGGACGACGAATACCCCGAGCCCCGCATCCGCATAGGCGAACCGAGCCGCACGCACCTCACGCTCGTTGCGGATGATTCCTGTTGCCCGAGCATCGGGCGGCTGCCGTCCAGCTACAACCTCGGGGCTTACCAGCTCTACGCGCAGCTCGGCGGCCGGCCGCTCTTCACGAACAACGACACGAACAACGAACTGCTCTTCGGCCCAAAGGCGAAGAACCGCAGCCGCTTCGTGAAGGACGCCTTCCACCGCCACCTCATCCACGGCGAGGACTGCGTGAACCCCGAGCAGTTCGGCACGAAGGCGTGTTTGGACTACCGCTTTGAAGTGCCGCCCGGAGAGTCCGCCGTGGTCCGGCTGCGGCTGACGAACCGGGAGATGGAGCGCCCGCTCGCGGGAGTTGAAACCACCTTGCAGACCCGGCGTGATGAAGCCGACGAGTTTTACGCCGCCCTTCAGCCGAAGACCGCCACTGCCGACGAGCGCCGCGTCCAGCGTCAGGCGCTCGCGGGGCTGTTGTGGAGCAAACAGATATACCGCTTCGACGTGAGCAAGTGGCTCAAGGGCGACAACCCCGCCAAGCCGCCGCCGGAGTCACGCGCCAAGATTCGCAACCGCCACTGGCAGCATCTCAACTCCAAGCGGATCATCTCGATGCCAGACAAGTGGGAGTATCCGTGGTTCGCCGCGTGGGACTTGGCGTTCCAGGCCGTGCCCTTCGCGCTCGTGGACGCGGAGTTCGCCAAGCAGCAGCTCTTGCTCCTCCTTTTCGAGCAGTTCCAGCATCCAAATGGCCAGATTCCCGCCTACGAGTGGGAGTTTAGCGACATGAACCCGCCCGTCCACGCGTGGGCCGTGTGGCGCGTTTATAACATGGACCGCGTCCGCAACGGGAAGGCGGACCGCGACTTCCTCGAGCGCTGTTTCCACAAGCTGCTGATGAACTTCGCGTGGTGGGTCAACAAGGTGGACCGGGAGGGCAACAACGTTTTCGAGGGCGGCTTCCTCGGGCTCGACAACATTACCGTCCTGGACCGCAGCGAGAAATTGCCCGACGGGACGACGCTTCAGCAGTCCGACGGCACGGGCTGGATGGGGATGTTTTGCCTGAACATGATGCGCATCGCGCTCGAGCTGGCGCGGGAGAACAAGACTTACGAGGCGACGGCCACGAAGTTTTTCGAGCACTACGTTTACATCGGCTCCGCGATGAAGCACATGGGCGGCGGCGGCATCGAGATGTGGGATGAGCAGGACGGTTTCTTCTACGACGTGCTCACACACCCGGACGGCAGCTACGACAAATTCCGCGTGCGCTCGCTTGTCGGGCTGATACCGATGTTCGCCATCGAGCGGCTGGAGGAGAAGTGGCTCGAACCGTTCCCCGAGTTCCGCGCGAACATGAACTGGTTTCTGAAGAACCGCGCCGACCTCGTCGAACGCTGCGTCACCACGCTCGACACCGCCGAAGGGAAAGTCCACGTCCTGGCCGTGATGAACCCCGAGCAAATCCACAAGCTGCTGCGCGTCATCTGGAACCCCGGCGAGTTCCGCTCGCCCTTCGGACTGCGCAGCCTCTCGAAGCACCATGAGCGCCACCCCTACGCCCTGGGCCACCGCAGCATCGGCTACGAGCCGGCCGAATCCATCGTGAAGCTCAAGGGCGGAAACTCGAACTGGCGCGGGCCGATTTGGTTCCCGATGAACTTCATGATGGTCGAGACGCTGCGCAAGCTGCGGAAGGCCTACGGCGGGAAGTTCACCATCCCCGGCCACGCCGAGGACGAGACGCCCATCAACCTCGACGAGCTTGCCGGTGGTTTCGCCGAGCGGCTCATCCACATCTTCGCCCGCGACGCGCAGGGCCGCCGCGCCGTCTTCGGCGCGAACGAGAAATTCCAAACCGACCCTCACTGGCGCGACAACGTCCTCTTCTACGAATACTTCAACGCGGATACCGGCGAAGGGCTGGGGGCATCGCATCAGACGGGATGGACCGCGCTCATCGCCTCGGTGATTGACGAGTGGCGGAAGTAGCGGAACGCCGACGGAGTATCACCTTCCCGAACCAAGCCAGCACGCCGCCGCGCAAGCCGCTGCGTGCAGTCCCAAAATTGCCGCCACGGCCTGCGTCTTGCCGAGGCCGCAACGCACGAGGCGATGCGAGAGATGATTCGTATCGCCCACCCAGACTGGCTTGCCCGCGCGCCAGCGAATCCACATGACGCAGACCATGTCACCGAGCGGCACAATCAGCACGAGCAACGGCGCGAGCACGGCAAGTGGACGCGGGTTTTGTGCCGTGTAGAAGTGGGGGAGAATCGCCAGAACCGCCAGCAGGAAGCCGGTGAGATGGCTGCCGGAATCGCCGAGGAACGCGCTCGCCTTCGGATAGTTGTAAGGCAGGAAACCCGCCAGTGCGCCCGCCGCCATCAGCGCGAGCGACGCGACGAGGTATTGCCCGTGCAACGCCGCTGTCGCACCGAACGCGGCCGCGCCGATGGTTCCGAGACCAGCGCAGAGGCCATTCATGTTGTCCATGATGTTGACCGCGCTGACGACGGTGAGAATCCACAGCACGGTCACACCGCAACTCAACACGGGTGAGAGCGGACTTTCGGGGAACAGCTTGATGCGCACGCCCGCCAGCGCGACGAGCAGGGCGATGCCGAGCTGTGCTGCGAACTTTGGCCCGGCACGCAGCTCGTGTCTGTCGTCCAGCCAGCCAAGCAGAACCATGCCCAGCGCACCGACGAGAATGGCCGCGAGTTGGAGGCCGCGCTTCTCGAAGCCGTAGCTGATCTTTTCCACCGCTCCGGCGGGTAGCAGACCCAGTTGCATCGCCACCGCTCCGGCAAACAGCGGCAGCAACAGTCCCGTCAGCACCGCGAGTCCACCAGCGAGCGGGGTGGGGGTGTCGTGGATTTTCCGATGACCGGGGTCATCCACCAAGCCCGTGCGCTCGCACCACGCTCGCCAAAGTGGCAGCGACGCGAACGTCGCGAGTGCTCCGCCGAGGACGGCGAGCAGGTAGGCGCTGGCGGGAAAGGTCATGGTATTGCCGATTGATCAGCGAGCAGCCGCAAGTAGAGCCGATGCAGTTCATCCACCATGCGCTGGGCTGGGAACTGGGCTTGGACAAGCTCGCGGCCGCGTGCGCCGAGCTGGGCGCAGAGCGTCGCGTTGAAGCAGGTTAGTCGGTTCTTCAACTGCAGCGTGTCGCCCACGGGCAAGAGAAAACCCGTTTCGCCATCCCGGCAAACTTCGCGTGCGCCGTCGCAGTCGTAAGCGATGACAGGTTTCCCAGCGGCGAGCGCCTGCGGGAGTGCGCGTGCCAAGCCTTCGCGGCGCGAGAGGTGGACGAGCACATCCATCACGCCGACCAGAGCGGGCACGTCGGCAGGCGGCACCAGGCCGGTGAAGATGAACTGCCGCTCCAAGCCCAGTTGTTGCACAAGCTTCTCAAAGCGCGGACGCAGCGCGCCGTCGCCGACCAGTAGGAACTTGAGTGTGGGATGGCTCAACGCGAGCGCCGGTGCGATGGCAAACAAGTCGTCGTGGCCCTTGTGCTCGAAGAGCCGAGCGACCTTGCCGATAACAAAGTCGCCGGGGTTGATGCCGAGCTTGGCGCGCATGGCCAGGTCGTTCTTTGCGTTAAGGAACGGCTCCAGATCGAAACCGCTGAAGATGCGCGTGTAGTGCTCCGGCTTGCCGATGCCGGCGGCGATGTATTGCTCCGTCATCGCGTTCGCCACGGAGACGAAGTGCGTGGTGACGCGGCCCGCGTGGCGCTCGGCGGCGCGGAAGGCGAAGTTCGCCAGTGAGCTTTGAAACGGGCCGAAGCTCGGGCCGTGGATGGTGTGGACGATGATGGGCACGCCCGCCGCGTGCGCCGCGAGACGTCCCAGCACACCAGCCTTGCCGCTGTGCGTGTGGACGATGTCGGGGCGCTGCTCGCGGAAGAGGCGCGTGAGTTTGCGCAGCGCCAGCCAGTCGCGGACGGGCGCGATGGGCCGGACGAGTTCGGGGACGAGCGTGAGCAGGCCGGGGATTCGTGCGACACGCGGCTCTAGCGTGCCTTCCGGTCCGGTGGTCGGGCCGGAGAGCAGAGTAACTTCCACGCCGGGCTTCTCACGCAGACCCAGCACGCTGGCGATGGTGTTCTCTTGCGCTCCGCCGACAATCAACCGCGTGATGACGTGCGAGACGCGCATATCCCGCATCACTTCACGCCGGATAATTCCTTCAGCCGCTGCTGGGCAAGCTTAGTTTCCGGTGCCTCGGCCGGGGCGAGTTTGAGGCCGGCTTCGTAATGCTTCTTTGCGTCGGCGCTCTGCTTGCGCTGCCAGGCGATTTCCGCGAGGCCGAAGTGGCCGTTGTGCGTGGCGGGGGCGAGTTCGACGAGCTTCGTGTAGTCCTTCGCGGCTGCGTCGAGTCGGTTCAGATTCATCAGGGTCATGGCGCGGTTCAGGTGCGCGCCGGGATGTCTGGGCTGCAACTCGATGAGTTTGTCCAGCGGAACGAGCGCGGCCTCGAACTGTTTCAACTGGATAAGGATGCCACCCTTGTTCACGAGTGCGCGCGGACTGGTGGGCGCGACCTTGATCTGGATATCGGTCACCGCGAGGGCGTTGGTGAAGCGACCGGAGAGAAGGTATATCTCGGTAAGCGAGTCGAGCAACGGGAGGTCGTTCGGAAACTTCTTGAGCGCGTCCACAAACGCCTGCTCGGCCTCGGCTTTCCGGTCTTTCTGCGAGAGGTGCAGGGCATCGAGGCGCAGCACGGCGGCCGCGCTCGCGGTGAGTCCGGCGCGCAACTCAGGCCGGGCGCGCGCGGCGTCGAGCGCGGCCTTGGCGCGGTCGGGCACGCCGAGGGCGATGAAGGTCTCGGCCAGCGCGAGGTGGGCAATGTGATTGCTGGGCGCGAGTTCGGTGGCGCGGGTGAACTGGATGATGGCCTGGCGCGGCAGGCCGGCCTGCCGGAACAACTGGCCGAGGGCGAAGCAGAAGTTCGGCTCGTCTGGCGGGCCGTGCTTGGCGATGACGGTGGCCCAGCTTTGGCCGGGGCCGAGGAGTTCCTGGGCGATTTTAGCGGGGTCGCTGGCAGAGGGATTTCCGGTGCGGAGGGATTGGTTGAAATCACGGTTGAGGACGGCGACGAGGTTGGAGGGGTTCAGTTTCACGGCCCTGTCAAATAAGGAGGCCGCGTTGGTCAATCTCGCCGCCCGGCTGAGCTCAACGCCAAGTGAATTAGCCGCAGTCGAATAGAGGTTACCCAGCCTTTCTGTGTCAGGCGAATTGCCAATAGAAGGGTCAAGGCCGCCCCATTTTTCGAACTGCTGATGGCCTAACCACCAGTTGCTGGCGGATGCAGCTGCTGAAGCGGAAATCCTCGGCGGGACAATATCATTCGTCCCGTAGAGCTTCAGCTCGCTTACAAAGCCATGGGACTCCGGCCAGAGATTCTCCAAATACATCGCAGGCAGGGGCGGATGGAGCAGGAAGACATGATTCGAGCGCGTCTGCGTGCCGAGGAAGCTGGCGATGGCGATGGGGGGAATAACCTGTGTGTCTGGCGTCGCGCCGGGGTCGGGCCAGCGGCCAGCGTGGCGGCGGGCGAGCTGGCGGTGGTAGCGGGTGAGTTGAAGCATCCGCGGGTCGAGCAGGATGTGCGGCTGCGGCTGGCCGTGGAAGTGCGCGGCGACGAGGAGTAGGTGCATGGGCTGTTCGCTCAATGCCAGCGTGCCTTGGCCGGGCAGGCCCTTTGCCAGTTGCGTGGCGAACTCGCGCACCACCGGACCGTTCTGCCCACGGAGCGATGGGAGATTCTTCATCACCAACCAGCCCGGCAGCGCAATGACTCCGAGCCAGATGATGCCCACGAGCGCGAGGTTGAGCGCCTTGCCGAGCGGGCTGGGTTTTTGCCACGCCTTCTCCTCGGCTTTGCCACAGAGCAAGAGGAAGTAGCCCGCGCAGTAGCCGATAACGAGCGCCCCGAGATAGTAGAAGAGCAGCATCGCACGCCCTTCGCCGAGCCCGCGGGGGCTGAACGCCGGGTCGAGCGTCATGAACACGCAACCGCCGAGAAAGCACCCGTGCATCAGGCGGAAGAGTAGGTTTGAGAGGAAGCTGCCGGCGGCGCTCACGTCTCCGAAGGTCGAAGACCAACGGATGCCGATGAGCGCGAGTGGCAGCAGCGTGGCGAAGGAGAGCAGCAGCACGCGGCCCTTGGGGCTGAATAGCAGGTTATTCTTCTGCGCGCCCAGCTCGGCGTTGAACCACTCGCCGAAACCGAAGCCCAACTCCGGCGAGGCGGTGAGCGGGTTGAAGAGATAAAGCAACAGACCCGCGCCGCCCCACGCAGCGAGGCGACCGAGGAAGCGCAGGTTGAAAAACTCGCGGCCCTTTACCCACACGAGCGCGGCGAGCAGGAACGGCGCGAAGCCGACCATCGCCCAGTTGTTTGCAAAGCCGAGGCCGCACGCGAGCGCGAAGCGGGCGAGCCATTTGTCGTCGCGGCCTTGACGGAACTCCAGCAGGCACGCGATGGCGGCGGCGAAGAGGAGGAGATCAAGCGCCTCGCCCGTCGCGGCAGTGGCGTGTTCCCAGAAGCTGAGTTGCAGGCCGCACGCGAGCACGGCGAGGAGCGGCGGGAGCCAGTTCGCGGGGATGGCGAGCAGGCCGGTTTCGTCAGCCTGGCGCGCACGCTGGTCGCGAGTGCGGTCCTGCGGCAGGAGGGCGACGCTGCGGGCGAGGAGCGCGAGTGTGAGCGCGGAGCAGAGGGCGGCGAAGGCGTTCAGCGCGAAGAGTTGCGCGCTGGCGGGGAGCGCCTTCACCGGCAGCGTGAGCAGGTGGTAGAGCGGGCGGCCAATCTTTGGGTTCCACCAGTCCCAGCCGAGGACTTGCGCGTTCAGGCCGAGCGCCGGCAGCGTGACCCACGAAGCGAGCGTGAAGAAATACAGGGTGAGCGCGGCGCCCGCGACGATCCACGGGAGGAGTGTGCGGGTGGAGTGGCGCGGCGAAGATGTTTGGTTGTCCATGAGAGCAATTGGCGTGTGCGCCGGGAAGATAGGCAGCGTCCGCAAGGGCGACAAGGAACTTGCGACGCGGCGGGAGGTTCCGGCACAGTGCCCGCCCCTGTCCCTGCGCGGGTTGGTAACCAGCGCATGGACGGGACATTTTTCGCCATGCAGAGCACACACAACTGGCACATCCAAGCCACCCGGGCCATCATCACGCCTCGCCAACTGGCCGAGTCCCTCCCGCTCACGCAGGAAGTCGCCGAGACCGTCATCGCCGGTCGGCACGCAGTGAGGAACATTCTCGATGGGAAAGACCAGCGACTACTCGTCGTCGTCGGCCCCTGCTCCATCCACGACCCGATTGCGGCGGTGGATTACGCGCGGCACCTCATGCCCCTGCGGCAGGAGTTCGCCGACCGGATGGAGATTGTAATGCGCGTCTATTTCGAGAAGCCGCGGACAATCCTCGGCTGGAAGGGCCTCATCAACGACCCGCACCTTGACGGCTCGTGCGACATCGAGGCGGGCTTGAAGGTCGGGCGCAAGCTCCTCCACGACATCGTCGGCCTTGGGATGCCCGCGGGGACGGAGTTCCTTGACCCGGTGGTGCCGCAGTTCCTCGCAGACCTCGTGAGCTGGGCGGCAGTGGGCGCGCGCACGACGGAATCCCAGACGCACCGCGAGATGGCGAGCGGGCTGTCCATGCCCGTCGGGTTCAAGAACGGCACGGATGGCAGTCTCGAAACCGCCGTCAACGCGATGAAAGCCGCGCGGCACGCGCACAGTTTTCTCGGCATAGACCCCGACGGGCGCACCTGCATCATCCAGACGACGGGGAACCAGTGGGGCCACGTCGTCCTGCGCGGCGGCAAGCACGCGCCCAACTACGACGAGCGCAGCATCGCCGAGGCCGTGCAGCAGCTCCGCGACGCCGGCCTGCCGGGCACGCTCATCGTGGATTGCAGCCACGCGAACTCGGGCAAGAAGCACACGCGCCAGCAGACCGTCTGGCAGCACATCATCGAGCAACGCGCGGCGGGCAGCCCGTCCGTCATCGGCGTGATGCTGGAAAGCAATTTGGAAGAAGGCAGCCAGCCGCTGGGCGCGGACCTGAAGCAGTTGCGCTACGGCCAGTCCATCACGGACGCGTGCCTCGGGTGGAAGGACACGGAGGCCCTGCTGCGCAAGGGTTACGAGGCGCTGCGCCGGTGACCGAGTGCGACGTAGGTGTCGAGTCTCTGACTGACATTATCCCCTCAACACTCCGCATTCGGAATTAGTTCGGGACTCCTCAAGTGTCTCCTCCGCAGAGAATCCAGCCATTGCTTCCGCCTGCCTTCTGAACGAGGGGATTCCTCTCAAGCGCGGTGCGCACGAGCGGATCAATGCTGGCGACCGGGAGCTTCATGTCGTTGAGGACGGGCCGCCAAGGACCAAGGATCTTTCACGCGTTACGCAATGGCGCAATTTTTAACGGGCTGCTAGCGTCCCGGCCATGTGGCGCGAGCGGATGGATGTCGGGTGCGAACGGGGGATTCACGTCCTCTCCGTCGTGCTGCTCGTCTTCGGGCCGCTGGCCTTGGGGGGCACCCACGCGGAGTTCTTCGCCGTGATGGCCGGGCTGGGGGGCGGCGCGCTGCTGCTCTGGCTGGTGCGGATTTGGGTGAAGCCGGATTTCACACTGCTCTGGCCACCGCTGGCGTGGGCCGTCGTCGCGTTTCTCCTCTACGCCGTGTTGCGCGGCCACGAGGCGGTCCTGGAATACACCGCGCGCGGGGAGCTGCTTCAGATCGCCCTCTACGGCACGGTCTTTTTCGTCACGCTCAACAATCTCAATCGCCAGCACTCCGCCAACTGGGTCGCCGGCGCGCTCATCGCGGTGGCCACGTTCGCGGCCATGTATGGGATCTTCCAGTTCCTCACCAAGTCCGGCCACGTCTGGCATTTCGTGCGCCCTGCGAGCTACGCCGGACGCGGCTCCGGCACCTACATCTGTCCGAACCACCTCGCCGGCCTCCTGGAAATCGCCCTGCCCCTCGCCCTCGCGTATCTACTCTCGGGCCGGCTCGGCCACCTCGCGCGCATCCTGCTCGGCTACGCGGTGCTGGTGATGATCGCCGGGCTGGTGAGCACGGAATCGCGCGGCGGCTGGGCGGCGGCGGCGCTCTCGCTCCTGGTGCTACTGGCGGTGTTGCTCGGCCAGCGCGGGCAACGGCTCCCCGCGCTCATCGTGCTGGTCCTCCTCACCGTCGCGGCGGGGTGGATCGTCTCCGAGGTGAAGACAACTTCCACCCGCGTGGAGAAGGCGTTCAACCCCGACAAGCTCGACGACCCGCGGTTCAATATCTGGCCGGCGGCGGTGAAAATCTGGCAGGCGAACTTCTGGTGGGGCGCGGGGCCGGGACACTTCGACCCGCTCTTCCGGCTGCACCGCGATGGCGTCATCCAAGCCCGGCCCGGCAACGCGCACAACGACTACCTCGACACCCTCGCCGACTACGGCGTGGCGGGTGCAGCCCTCGTGGCAAGCGCCTTCGTGCTCGTGTTCATCGGCGTGTTCCGCGTCTGGAAGCACGTCCAACGTGAAGGCGACGACTTCCGCTCGCGCCAGAGCAACCGCACGGCCTTCGTCCTCGGCGGCTCCATCGCGCTGCTCTCCCTGCTGCTGCACTCCGTGGTGGATTTCAACTTCCACATCCCTGCCAACGCCACGGCGGCGGTGGTGATCATGGCCCTGCTCGCAGCCCACGGGCGCTTCGCCACGGAGGACCACTGGGTGCGTCCGGGCCTGGCCGCGCGCACGGCGATCACGGCTTTGGGCCTCGTCGTCGCCGCCTGGCTCTCGCACGGCGCCTTCCTCCGTGCGCAAGAGCGGACGCTGCTCGCGCGAGCGGACGCCGCCCCCACCGCAGCGGCGCAGCTTGCACTCCTCCACCGAGCCCACGCGCTGGAACCGGCGAACGCGGAAACCTGCTTCGCCCTCGGCGAGGTGCAGCGCGTGACCGCGTGGGACCGACCGGAGAACTATCGCGAGCTGGCGACGGAGGCGATGGAGTGGTTCGACCGCGCCGCGATGTTGAACCCCTACGACAGCTACCCCCGCCTGCGCTACGGGATGTGTCTCGACCTCCTCGGCGACCGCGAATTGGCCACGCGCCATTTCCTTCGTGCGCTGGAGCTGGACCCCAACGGCGGCTTCACCCTCGTGCACGTCGCATGGCACTACGCGCAACTGGAAGACTGGGCGAAGGTCAAGACCTTCACCGAGCGCTCCGTGAAGGTGCAGCCGAACGACAATCAAATGGCCCGCTTGTTTCTGGCCACCGCCATCGAGCGGCTGGCGGAGGCGAAGGCGGAGAAACTTATCAGGTGAGAAAGTGAGGGGGACTTACCCCTTCATTACTTCCTTCTCGCTCACTCGCTGCGCGATGACCGCCACGCAATCGCCTTGCTGGGTGAGGCAGGGAGCGCGGATGGTGATGAGGAAGCCGCTGGATTGCGCGACGAGCGGCTCGGGCGCGCGGTCGGGGCGTTCGAGGTGGTGGATGTAGCCGACGGTCTGGCCGCGCTTCACCTTCGCCCCGAGGTCGAGGCAGATTTCAAA
>SIBB01000054.1 GCA_009695395.1 Pedosphaera sp.
CCGAGGAGGTCGAGGCGTTTGTCAAAGCCTGCGGCGCTCCCACCCGCCCCCATTCCCCATCGCCTATTCCCCATTCCCTCGTCGCCGCGACCGTTGACCGCCTGCTGTCGTCGCCTGCCTACGGCGAGCGCTACGCCCGCTACTGGCTCGACCTCGCGCGCTACGTGGACGAGACCGCCTCGTGGCTGGAGAAGACCGGCGGCGCGCATCTCTACCGCGACTGGGTCATCAAAGCCTTCAACGACGACCTGCCCTACGACCAGTTCGTCATGCGCCAAATCGCAGCCGACCGACTCATCGAGGAAGCCGAGTCCAAAGCCGACGCCCGTCCCCAGGCGACGCCCGCCTATCAACTCTCAACTCTCAACTTTCAACCCTCGCGCAGCGACATCGCCGCGCTCGCCTTCCTCGGCCTCGCCCCGACTTACTGGAAGGAACTTCAGCTCCCACCCGACCTCATCAAGGGCACCGTCGCCGACGAATGGGAGGAGCATGTGGACACCCTCAGCCGCACCTTCCTCGGCCTCACGCTCGCCTGCGCCCGCTGCCACGACCACAAGTCCGACCCCATCACCGCCGCCGACTACTACGGCATCGCCGGCGTCTTCGCGAGCGTCCGCCACGCCGAGGTGCCCACGATGGGCAACGAGTTCTGGCTGCCCGTGAAGAAAGCCCGCGAGTCCGTCGCCGCGCTCGAGAAGGAGCGCGACGAGTTGAAGAAGAAAAAGCCCGCGCCCGCCGACCTCACCAACCAAGTCGCCGTCATCGAAGCGAAAATCACCGGCCTCAAGTCCGGCACGCCGCACTTCAACATGGCGATGGCCACCGCCGTCGAGGACGCCGCGCTCTTCGTCATCCCCGCCGCGAACAACAAAGGCACCGTGCTCGACTTCAAGCCCGGCCAGGCCCGCGACCTCGAGTTGATGAAGCGCGGCGACCCGAACAACCCCGGTGACATCGTCCCTCGCCGCTTCCTCTCCGCCTTCCCTGCGAAGGACGGCCAGCCCCGTCGCTTCACCACCGGCAGCGGCCGCCTGGAGCTGGCCCAAGCCATCGTGCAGGAAGCCGCGCCGCTCACTGCGCGCGTCATCGTGAACCGCATTTGGCGGCACCACTTCGGCCGCGGCATCGTCGAGACGCCTAGCGAGTTCGGCCACACCGGCGACGCGCCCTCGCACCCCGAGTTACTCGACGACCTCACCGCGCGCTTCATCAAGAACGGCTGGTCCATCAAGTGGCTGCACCGCGAAATCCTCCTCTCCGCCGCGTGGCAGCAAAGCTCCCTCGCGCCCGACTCCGAAAAGCGCGACCCGGAGAACCGCCTCTTCGCCCGGATGCCCCGCCGCCGCCTCGACTTCGAGGCCTGGCGCGACACCACGCTCGCCGTCGCGGGCACGTTGGACCGCAGCTTCGGCGGCGTCGCCACCGCGCTCACCTCCGAGAAGAACCTCCGCCGCACGCTCTACGGCACCGTGAACCGCCACGAACTGGAGCCGATGCTGCGCATCCACGACTTCCCCGACCCTGCCGCGCACAGCGCCGCGCGCACCGAGACCGCCACCGCGCTGCAAATGCTCTTCTCGCTGAACAGTCCGTTCCTACTCTCGCAAGCCGACGCCTTCGCCGCGCGCCTGGAGAAGGAAGCCGGCCCCGCGTTGAACGACCGCGTCACCCGCGCCCACGCCGTCCTCTTTCAACGCGCCCCGACGGCGAAGGAACTCGCCATGGCCACCCGCTTCCTCGCCACCCGCGAGACCGACAAGAAAGTCTGGTCCGAATACGCCCAAGCCCTGCTGGCCAGCAACGAAACGCAGTTTGTGGATTGAGAAGACCCTTGCTCTAAACCGTTTAACACTCGCGTGCCTCCCCAAAGCATAAGCCGCCTGACAAGGCGCAAGCCAGGTGAGCGCCTCGAAATCCTAGAGGGCAATCCCCTTCTCCCGTCGCTGGCATCCTGCTTCGGGCGCGTCCAGAAGCCGGGCAGATAGGTCATGCCTTCGAGAGCGTCACCCGCCACCGCGCGAGCTGCCGCGCGACTTCCTTCGTGCCGGGTGCGCCGGTGAGATTCCTCCGCGCCATCGCCTTGCTGAGGTTGAAGCACTCCTTCGCATCCGAGCCGAACGCGGCGTTCACCGACTTCAGCTCCTCCGCCGACAGCTCGCCCAGCGGCTTGCCAAGCTTCTCCGCGAGCGCCACTGCCGCGCCCACCGCGTGGTGCGCGTGGCGGAACGCCATTCCCTTGCGCACGAGATAGTCCGCCAGGTCCGTCGCCAGCAGCGCGGAGTCATTCGCGGCGGCGGCGCACGCGGCGGCGTTCACGCTCGTGTGGCGCAACATCGCGGCAGTGAGCCGCGCGCTCGCGCGCACCGTGTCCACGGTGTCGAAGAGCCGCTCCTTGTCCTCCTGCAAGTCGCGGTTGTAAGTCATCGGCAAGCCCTTCAACAGCGTGAGCAGCGCCACGAGGTTGCCATACACGCGCCCCGTCTTGCCACGCGTCAGCTCGGCGATGTCCGGATTCTTCTTCTGCGGCATCAGCGACGACCCAGTCGTGTAGGCGTCGGCGATCTTGATGAAGTTAAACTCGCTGCTCGCCCAGAGGATCACGTCCTCCGAGAGCCGCGAGAGGTGCATCGCGACGAGCGCGGACAGCGAACAAAACTCAATCGCGAAGTCGCGGTCGCTCACGGCGTCCATCGAGTTTTGGGTGAGTTGCGCAACTCCCTTCGCGTCCACGAAGCCGAGCTCCCGAGCCACGAACTCACGGTCGAGCGGCAGCGTGGAGCCGGCAATCGCACCGCTGCCCAGCGGGCAGATGTTCACGCGATTGAAGCAGTCCAGCAGCCGGCCGTAATCGCGGTCGAGCATCTCCACGTAGGCCAGCAGGTGGTGCGCGAAATAGACCGGTTGCGCCCGCTGCATATGCGTGTAGCCGGGGACGATGACCGCCGCGTTCGCCGCGCCCAACTCCACGAGCGAGCGCTGCAAGTCCCGCACCTCGCGCGCGAACTCGATGATTTCATCCCGCAGCCACATCCGCACGTCGAGCGCTACCTGGTCGTTGCGCGAGCGGCCGGTGTGGAGTTTCGCGCCAGCGGGGACGCGCTTGGTCAGCTCCGCCTCGATGTTCATGTGGACATCTTCCAGCTCGGCCTTCCACTTGAACTTGCCCGCCTCAATCTCACCGGCGATGTCCTTCAAGCCGCGTTGAATAGCCTTCAGCTCCGCACGGGTAAGCACACCGATGCGCTGAAGCATCGCGGCGTGCGCGAGCGAGCCGTGGATGTCGTGCCACCACAGCCGCCAGTCGAACGAGATGGACTCGGTGAAGCGGGCGACATCCTCGCCGGGGCCGCTGGCGAAGCGGCCGCTGCGGGACACGGGCGCGGGAGACTTCTTGCTCATAAAACGAGCCGGACATTGTTGGCCGACTTCCCCAAAGTCACGCGGAAAGCAGGGGCTATCCCCACCGAAGCGTTTGGCGTCGCCTACGGCTTGACCACCAGCTTGCCCATCACCTGCCGGCTGCGCAGCAGCTCGAAGGCGTTACTCACACCGGGCAGTGGGATTACTTGGTGAATCACCGGCTTCAACCGCCCATCCGCCGCCCACTCCAGCGTCGCGTTCAAGTCGCCGCGGTTGCGCCCGTAGCTGCCGATGAGCCGGTGCTGCTTCACGAAGAACGGCCAGAGCTGCATCGGCACCTCACGTCCGCCCGTCGCGCCGCACGTCACCACCGTGCCGCCGCGCGCGAGGCAGTGGAAAACCGATGGCAACACCACGCCGCCGACGTGCTCGACCACCAGGTCCACGCCGCGCTTGTCGGTGATCTTGCGCACCTCGGATGGCCAGTCGGCCTTCGAGGAATCGACGGCGAAGTCCGCGCCGAGCTTTTTACCCAGCTCACGTTTCGCAGGAGTGGAAGCCGTCGCGATGACCCGCGCCCCGAGCTGTTTCGCGATTTGGATCGCCGCCGAGCCGACGCCGCTGGACGCGCCGATGACCAGCACCCAATCGCCCGCGCGCACCTCCGCGCGGTCCGTCAGCATGTGCATCGCCGTGCTGCCCGCGAGCGTGAGCGCGGCGGAAGTCTCGAAGCTGACTGACTCAGGCAACGCCACGACGCAACGCGCAGGCACGCAGACCTTCTCGGCAAACCCGCCGTCGCACTGGATGCCGAGCAGCTTGCCGTTGAGGCAAATTGAATCCTCGCCGCGCAGGCAGAACTCGCACGTGCCGCAGAAGAGATTCGACTGCACGGCCACGCGGTCGCCCACGCGCCACTGGTCCACGTCCGCGCCGAGCGCGAGGATTTCTCCTGCCACCTCGCAGCCCCCAATGCGCGGCAACGCAACGGGCGTGGGTAAATCCCCCTGCTCGAACCAAAGGTCGAGGCGGTTTACGCCGCACGCACACACGCGCACGACGACCTCATCGGCGGCAGGAGTAGGGTCGGGAACATCACCGAATCGGAACTGGCCCGGCGTGCCGTGGGCAAGAAGCTGGACGGCTTTCATGTCATCAGAATTGAAGCGCGGCAGCAGCCGTTGATTCAAGCGCGGAAACCGGGGAAGAAGAAAACGTTCACTGCTGCGGCACCGGCCAGACCCAGTCGCCTTGCTCGAAGTTGATGTTCCGGCTCTTGCTGGCCTCGCCGCCAGACATGGCCACGGTGCCGCCGTCGTCTTTGCCGTTCCAGCCCACGGACCAGAGGCTGAAGCGGCCGTCCGCCGTGCGCTCGTAGTGGAAGGGCTGGCCGTTCATCGGGTCGGCCGGCAGCGGGCCGAACTCCGGCGCGAGCGCGGCGAGCGACTCGGGATAACTGCCGCGCGCCAGCCGGTGCCGCTCCAGCGCGCAGGCGGTGATGGCGAGTTGGGTGAACGTCTGCGCCTGACACACGCGGAGCATTGCCTTGTCAAACGCGGGCAGGAGCAGGTTGCAGAACACGCGGTTTCGCAAGAATGCCTTGGACGGGCGATGCTCGCGTTTGAGTTCGTCGGTCATCGCCGCGCTCTTCGCGCGGATGAGTGCTGAGTCGAGCTTCCCTGCTTCGCTAGGCAGCGCGGCCACGAAATAGTCGTCGAACATCCGGTTGTAGCTGATTTGCTCGCGGTAGAACCAGCCACCCGGAATGAGGTGAAGGCCCGGGCCATCCGACGGCAGATTGCCACCTCCACCCGGCCCGGCGATTGACGGCAGCATCTCGGGCTTGCGCCGCAGGAAATCTAAGGCCCGGTTGCCGAAGGCGCGCTCGCCTGCCATCGCGTGCCGCAGTTCCACTCCGAAATTGAGCTTCGCCAAGTCCGCCTGCCAATGCGCCAACTGCGCGTCTGACCAGCGGTGGTCAACCAGTCCTTCCCACATCGTTCGCAGTGCGATGGATTGCGAGGCGAGGCGAACGAGATGACTGATGATCACTGGTTCGTCGCGCAGCGTATCGGCAAGACGGAAGGCCAACTGTGCATCGGCGAAGGCTTCGTTCGTCCGGCCGGCCGCCGAGGCCGCTACGCTGCGAAGCGCAGCCGCGACTAGTGTGGATCTCACCGCTTGGAGATGCGGGATGAGGGTGGAGACTCCGTCCTCGGTGAGTTGGACATTGAACCTCACTCGCGGGCGTTGGGCGGCAGCGTGCAATTCGGCCAGTTCTGCGTCGAAGCGGGTGAGTGCCTTGAGCACGTCCTCGCCGGCCGTGCGCGCCGTTGGCCACGAGGGAAAATTTGTCGAGCTGCGGTAGTAGCTTTGCAACTCAGCGAGGCTCCAGCGCTGGCCCAGCATCCAGTTCTGCTTGTTCGGCCACGATTCTTTGAGATGTGGGTCTTGCAGGAGGATGGGTGATTCCGACGCTTGCTGACCGCGCTTCGCGCGGCTTTCACCGAATTCAGGGTTGCCACTTTGATACTGTCGCAGCAGTGGCGTGGCGGCGAAGTTCTCCGCGTCCGGCACTGGCGGTGGCATCAGCTTCTCCAAGTCGAACACCACGCCGCGCTTCTCCGCCTCGGCGCGATATGCCTCCCACGCGCGGCGGCCTTGCCAGTCGGAGAGCGTCCGAGCCAGTAGCAGCACTGTGAAACTCGCGAGCAAACCGAAGAGCACCGCGCGCAGGGTCGCCCAGTGGAACCAGTGCGTCGCGCGCTGCGCGGGCGGCTCGCCGTTCTCGCCGGGCAGACAGTCCAGCGGCGCGGTCAGGCGGAAGCCGAAGCCGAGAGCCGCCAGCGCGATTCCCAACGTCAGCACAATCGGCATCGCGAGAAGCCAGAGCGGCAGGGCTTCGGCGAGGTTGAACCCCAGGTCAATGAGCACCAAGCCGAACACCGGCACGGCGACCAGCACGAGCGCGAGCGCGAGGTTCAGCGCCAGCCCCGGCCAGTGGAGGCGGCGTCCGCCGGTTGGGGTGAGGCGCAGCGGGCGAGTTTTCCAGTAGAGGGTTTTCATAAAGGGAAATGTTGTTTCATCCGTGGCTCAACAAACTGCCCAGTCGGGGGTGCACGCTATCAAACGACCACGATGTTTTCCCGGCGCTGGCTGCGCTTCGGATGCTGCTCGGTGCGGGGTGTCGGCGCTGCTTGCGGTTCGTCGAGATTGAGCAGCTCCGCCATCTGCCGGCGGTTCTCGCGGACTATTTCCGCCACGGCGGCTTCGCTCGGCTGGCTGGCGCGGCTGGTGGACGAAGTCGCGGCCTCGCTCCCGCTGCGGTTGATGGCGAGGAGCACGAGCCACACCGCCGCCAGCCCGGCCCATGCGAGCGGGTTCGGGCCGAAGAGGCGTTCCCAGAGGGAGGCGGGTTGAAAGTTCAGGGTTGAGGGTTGAGAGGCTCGCGCCGGCGACTTCCAGTCGCCGGCACGGGTGCGGAGGGCATCGAGCTTGGGGAGAGCGGCTTCGTGGCGTTTCAACAAAAGTTCACGCGGGGTTTTCATGGTTTGTCCTCCAGCAGTTTTCGCAGCGCGCGCTTTGCGTAGTGCAGTCGCGACTTGACGGTGCCGACGCGCGCGCTGGTGATGTCGGCGATTTCTTCGAGGGAGAAGTCTTCGAGGAAGTGAAGCAGCAGGACTTCGCGCTGAGGCTCGGGCAACTCCGCAAGGCGGGCGAGGAATTCCTCCTCGCGCTCGCGGCGGATGAGCCAGTCGCGCGGGTCATCGGCGGCGTCAGGCAGCACGTCGGCGAGTTCCTCGATGGGCTCGTGGTCGCGCGGGGGCTTGCGCCAGTGCTGGGCGCATTTCTGCCGGGCGATGCCAAAGAGCCACGAGCTGAATTTGGCGTCGTCGCGCAGGCTGGCGAGGTGGCGCGCGGCCGCGATGAACGTCTCCTGCACGATGTCCAGCGCGGTCTGGTCGTGGCGGACGAGTTCGGCGACGTAGGCATACAGCGGCAACTGATGCCGCCGAAGGAGGGCGTCCCACGCGTCGGGGTCGCCGCGTCGGGCGGCGCACACGGGCGGTTGTTCCGGCTCGGCCACGGCGGGCATCGTTGCAGAGTGGAATGCGGAAGCGGAGGAAAGGTTCAACGGGATGGGAAAGTAATTAGTAGTTAGTGATTAGTGCGAGCTGCTCCCCGGCGCCACTCCCATCACTAATCACTTTCCCTCTCCTTCCCGCTTACTTCTTCCGCGTCTGGAAGGTCCGCAGGTGGCCGGTGCTCGGCACGGACACGCTGTAGCTCTCGCCGTTGGCGTTCACGTTGAGCTTGATGTGATGGGCTTCGCACTTATCGGCCTTGTCGCCGGGGTTGGCGATGTGCGCCTTGTCGGTGTTCGTGTCCGGCTCAGGGCGGACGTTTTCGTGGACTTGGTAAACGGCGGTGATGCTCTTGGTGCCGCGCAACGTGGCGACGACTTTGGGCATGGTGCCTTTGCGCGGGCCGTTGTTCATGATGGCGACGGTCGGCTCGATGGACTGGACCAACAGCGGGTTGCTGCTCACGTCGAGGCCGTGGTGGTTGACCTGATACACGTCCACCTTGCCGACGATGTTGAAGGGCACGACGAGGGACTGCTCGGTGCGGAGCGTGGCGTCGCCGCCGTTGAAGAAGCGGAAGTTGCCGTATTGCAGGAGCAGCACGACGGAGTTGGCGTTGTCGGACGGGTCCTCGGGCTGCTGCTCAGCCTTGGCGGCGAGCGGGTTTTCGCGGCGCTGGTCGGGGCGCGGGGAAACTACTTTCTGATTCGCGCAGAGGACGCGGAGGTCGAGCTTCGGATTGCCGGGAACCTTCGGCTGAATGAGGGGGATGGGGTCGCCAGCCTTAATGGTGACGCGTTTTTCCACCTTCGCATCGCGGTAGGGCTTGCTCAGGAGCGGCCAGCGCAAGTCCTTCGCGTTGCCGTCGGGGCTGGTCTCGGTGAGGCCCTTGTCGTAGAGCGTGCCGATGGGCATGAGAGCCGCGAGTTCCGCCGTGCCGCCGAAGTGGTCAATGTGGAAGTGCGTGATGACGACATGGTCGATGCGCTTCAAGCCCGCGACCTCGGTGGCGAGCTTGTGAATGCGTCCGGCGTCGCGCCCGCCGGGGTTGCCGGTGTCAATGAGCACGGACTCGCCCTCGGGCGTGACGATGAGCGTGGAGCCGCCGCCCTCGGAATCCACCCAGTAGATGTCGAGGGTCTTGTCGGCCTTGCCCGCGTGGGCAGTGGCGAGGGCGATCGTAAGCGACGCGATGGCAAGGAGACGTGAGACAGGGGTGTTCATGGGGGGAGTTTGGGAAAACGAAGCGCGGGGCGCAACCGGAAAGGCAAGTTTCAGGCACAGCTAGACTCAGACGAAACACAGATGGAAACTTGCCTGAAGGTGGTTTTTGCCGTTCTCCGCGCTTCATCTGTGTTCCATCTGTGGTCAAGGAGTCGGCGCTTCGCTCAAGTGGCCAGCGGATGTTTGCGGTTCGTGAGCGGCATCGCGATGCGCTTCGCGGCGAGCGCGGCCTGATAGACGGCCATCACCATCTCAACGGCCTTCATCGCGTTGTGGCCACTGCACTCGGGCGGGCGATTCCTGGCGATGGCGTCGAGCCAGTCGTCCACGAGGCGGGCGTTGGCGGGCGTGAAGCCTTGGGCGGCGGCGGACACGTTGAGCGTCGGGTCGTCGGGCAGCTTGCGCCACTCGTCAGCCTTGCCGTCGGCTTTCCAACCGCTCGACTTGAGCAGGAAGATTTGCGGCGGGAGGTTGGTCAGGAGGCGTGCCGCTCCCTTGGTGCCAACAAACTCAATTCCCCAATGCCCGATTTGCTCGCGCAGCTTGCCTCGGCTCGTGAACGAGCCGGTCACGCCCTTCCCAAATCCGAACTGCGCGCTGACCTCGTCCCCGGCGATGGGGCCGACGTTGTCCTTCATCAGGCGCGCGTCGGCAGGTGTGATGTCGCGTCCGGCTTGCGTCACGCGCGCGGTGCACCATTGCGGGTCGCCGGCGAAGAGGCGCATAAGGTCGAAGAGATGCGTGCCGAGGACGATCATGTCTTCGCCGCCGGCGCGGGCGTCCTGCTTGCCCCACGCCCGCAGTTCGACCAACTCGCCGATGAGGCCGTCCGCGATGCGTTGCCGGAGGTGGACCGCTCCCGGAGCCATGCGCGTCTGGTGCGCGACGGCGATTTTCAAGCCGCGCTTGTCCGCCGCCGCGAGCAACTCGTCCGCCTCGGCGAGCGTGGGCGTGAAGGGTTTCTCCATGCAGATGTGCCCGCCGACCGCGACCGCTGCCATGCCCATCGCGTGGTGCTGGTCCGACTGGCGCAGCGCGATGCTGACGAGCTGCGGACGCTCCTTCTCCAGCATCTCGCGGTAGTCGGCGTATTGGCGCGGGGCTTTCAGTTTCGCGGCCATCTTGGCAAGGCCGTCTGCGTTCGCGTCGGCGACGGCGACCAACTCCACGTTCGGGCGGTCGTTGAAAATGATGTCGAGCCCGTGGCCGTAATCGCCACGCCCCGTGTGGCCGATCACGGCGGCCTTGAGCTTCGGGCCAGCCGCAGCGCGCAAAAGCAGGGGCGCGGCGGCGGACGTGAGGAGGAACTGACGGCGGGAATGGACGGGGTATGTGCTCATGGTGGACGGCACAGTGGACGCGAGCCGGGAAGAACTGATTCGCCTTTGCCTTTGCGCGCCCGGCGCGTTGCGGCAAACTGCGCGCGTCCAGATGACGCACGCCCAAGCCAAGTCACGCCACGCCCTGCTCGCCGACGAAATCCGTCGGCACGACCACGCCTATTACGTCGAAGCGCGCCCCGCTGTCAGCGACCGCGAATACGATTTGCTCTACGCCGAGCTGCTCGCGCTGGAGAAGGAGTTTCCCGACCTCGTCACACAGAATTCGCCGAGCCAGCGTGTTGGCGGTGGTCTTACCGAGAGCTTCAAACGCATCACGCACGAGCAGCCGATGCTCTCGCTGGAGAAAATTCAGGCGTCCGACTCGCCGACGAAGGACGAGGAGCCGGACCGCGAGCGACGCAACCGCTTGCAGGACGAGCGCACCATCGAGGAGTTCCGCGCGTTCGACGCCACCATCCGCAAGCAGCTCGGCAAGGAGCGCGTCAGCTACATCCTTGAGCCAAAGGTGGACGGCGTCTCCCTCAGCGCGCACTACCGCGCGGGCAAGCTCGCGCTCGGCGCGACACGCGGCGATGGGCGAGAGGGGGACGACATCACCACGAACCTCCGCACCGTCCGCTCCGTGCCGCTCCAGCTCAACGCGACGCAGCCGCCGGGTCATCTTGAAGTGCGCGGTGAGGCTTACATGGCGACGAAGGAGTTCAACGCGCTGAATGCTAAGCTCGCCGCCGCCGGCGAGCCCGCGTTGCCCAACGCCCGCAACGCCACCTCCGGCACGCTGAAGCAACATGACCCGCGCATCGTGGCGCAGCGTCCGGTGCGCGCGGTGTTTTATGCAGTTGGAGTTTGCGACGGCATCGAGTTCCGCTCGCACGCGGAGATGCTGGGGAAGCTCCGCGAGTTCGGCCTGCCCACGCAGACCGAGTGGTGGGTGTGCGACGGCATCGAGGAAGTGCTGCGCTGCTACCGCGAGCACGTGGTCTGCGATTACGACGAGGACCGCGACCTGCGCACGCGGCTGCCCTACGAGATTGATGGCGTGGTGCTGAAAGTGAACGACCTCGCTGACTGCGAGCGCATCCCGGCGAAAACGCGCGCGCCCGGCTACGCGATTGTCCACAAGCCCATCCCGTGGATTACGCCCGCCGAGACGGTGCTGCGGGCCATCACGGTGCAGGTGGGCCGCACGGGGGTGCTCACGCCGGTGGCGGAGCTGGAGCCGGTCTTCGTGCAAGGCTCGACCGTCGCGCGCGCCACGCTGCACAACGAGGATGAGATTCGCCGCAAGGACATCCGCATCGGTGACACCGTGGTCATCCGCAAGGCGGGCATGGTGATTCCGGAGGTCTTCGAGGTCATGAAGACGAAGCGTCCGGTGGGCGCGGAGGAATTTGATTTGTTCCAGCACGTCGGCGGCAAGTGCCCGGCGTGCGGCGGGGCGATTGCGAAGGAACAGGTTTCCGCCGGTGAGAAGGAAGAGGTTGCCTGGCGCTGCCAGAACGTTGCGGGCTGCCCGGCGCAGAAGACGCGGCGGCTGGAATACTTCGCGCAGCGCAAAGCGCTGGACCTCGAAGGACTCGGCGGCATCGTGGCCGAGAAGCTCATCGAGCGCGGGCTGGTGGGCGAGCCGCTGGATGTCTTCAACCTCAAGCTGACTGAACTCGGCGCACTCAACCTCGGCACGGATGCGGAGCCGCGCGTCTTCGGCGAGAAGAACGCGGCGAAGCTCATCGAGGCTGTGCAACGCGCGCGCACGTTGCCGCTCTCGCGCTGGGTGCACGCGCTGGCGATCCCCGAGATCGGCGAGACGACGGCGCGGGACTTGGCGCGGTTCCACGCGGACTTGGAGGGCATCCCGCAGTCCGCGCTGCTGCGCGACGTGGTGGAGTTGCACCGGCTGCGGGAAGCCGCCGAGGTGGCCAGCCCGCGCGCGAAGGTGAACAAGGACAAGTCGGAGCTGGACAAGCTCCAGCTCGCCACGCGTCACGCCGAACTCCTCGTGCTGGCGAACGCGACGGGCGCGCGGCTCATCGCCGCCAGCTTCGCGAGCGCGGCGAAGAAAAAGGGCGCGGCGGAGCTGGACGCCGTGGTCGTGGTCGGCCCGGTGGCGGCGCAGGCGTGTCTGGACTGGTTTGCGGGCGGCGTGGGGCAGGCGGTTTTGCGGCGGCTGCAGGAGTTGGGACTCAATCCGAAGGGCGAGCAGGGCGCGACAGGGGATGCGCCGTTCGCGGGTAAGACTTTCGTCATCACGGGCACGCTGACGAGCATGGGGCGCGACGAGGCCGGGGCGAAGGTTCGCGCGCTGGGCGGGAACGTGGCTACCTCGGTCAGCTCGAAGACGCACTACTTGGTTTGTGGCGCGACCGCGGGGAGCAAGCTGACGAAGGCGCGGGAGCTGGGCGTGCCGGTTCTGGAGGAAGGGGCTTTTCTCG
>SIBB01000055.1 GCA_009695395.1 Pedosphaera sp.
GGGCGCGGCGGCGGGGGCGCTGGCGGCAGCGGCGAGGAGGAAGTTCATTTCGGTTGGCCTCCCTTGGGCGGGTCGAGTTGCGCGATGATGGCGTTGGCCTGGTCATCGAACTTCGCCGCCTTGCGCACGTAAACGAACGCCACGGCCCACGCCATGAAGAACTGCGACAGCGCGAAGAGGTAGGCGACGTTGACCGGCCCGATGCGTTTCTCCATCAGCTCGGGGAACCAGCCGACCAGCACCGGCAGCGCGAAGTAATAGACCGTGAAGAACACCGTGGTCGGCACGATGAAGGCGGCTTTCGCTTTCAGCAGCGCGCCGAACTCCGGCATGGCCATGACGCGGTTCCAGTCCACCGGGTCCGCATCCTCGTCGGCGGTCTGTTCGTGGGCGGGCGGCGGGCCGGTCTGGCCGAGCCGCGCCACAGCGGTCTCCGCGCCAAGGGCAGGCGTCAGGTCGCGGTCGGGAGTGGGTTGTTCAGGCATAGTGGTAAAGCGCGCGACAGAATGGGAACGGGGCGGGGGGAGGTCAAGAGGGGAGGGCGAAAGATTTCGAACCGAACAAGTTGAATCCCACCGCATATCGCTCCCGTCTGCTTTCCGTGCCGTTGTTCCCGTTGGTCGTGCTGAGTGTCCGGCGATTTTTGCCAAACATCATGAACTGCAAAACCTTCCTCGCGCTGGCGGTTGCCGCCGTCGCCCTGTCCACCACCCCCGCCCGCGCCGACCTCGCGACGAGTGGCGACAAGTTGCTCCAACAGGAGCTCCGGCAGGAGCAGATCAAGGCCACCACCCAGCGCGTCGGCGTGCAGCTCGGCGCGGTCATCGAGGAATACGAGCGCAACGGCCTCGAGGGTGACGACGTGGTCGTGCTCCGCGCCATCCGCAGCGTGCTCGACAAGTTGACTGAGAAGGAAATCGCCCGCGTGGTCAGTCTCCTCCAGCAGACCCGCACCGGCACCGATGCCGACGCCACCCGACGCAACGCGCTCGACGCCTTCGCCGGCCAGAAGGGCGTTACCGTCCAGCTCCGCGCGCTCCTCCTCGAATATCAGCGCCAGCAGATTTTGCAGGAAATCGCCTCCCGGTTCGCGCAGCTCGCCCGCCGTCAGGGTGAGAATCTCAAGGAAGTCGTCGGCCTTGCCACCTTGACCAAGGGCCGCGACGCCCGCCGCACCGAGACCGCGCACGTGGTCGCGCTCCAGCTTCAGGAGACGGAGCAGAGCACCATCGGCGACGAGGCGAAGATTGTGCTCACGAAGCTCGCGAAGGTCGTCGCCGCGATGGACGGCCCCGCCGCCGAGCGCCCACGCACCGCGTTGACGAAGGCCGAGGATTCCCGCCTCGCCGCCACGCTGGTGTCGGCCACGGGCGACTTGAAATCCGCCAACTTGCTTTCCGCCGCCGGCAACGAGAAGCGCGCGCGCGACCTGTTCCAAGACCTCGCCAAGCTGCTCCAGCCCGCGCGCGACAATCTCGAGGTGATGAAGCAAGCGGTGCGCGATTTGGAGAAGGCCATCGCCCAGCAGAAGGAAGTCAAAGAGGAAACCAAGCAGGCCACCCAACCCAAAGCCGAGAAGACCGAAGTGGCCGAGGCCGAGAAGAAACAAGCTGAGGTCGTGGACAAAACCGATTCCATCCGCGAGGACGTGGAGAAGGCCGCGCCGAAGGCCGCTGAGGAACTCAAGGCCGCCGTCGAGAAACAGCAGGAAGCCCGCGCGCAGTTGCAGGATCCAGCGCCCAAGCGCACCCCGCAAAACGAGCCAGTCGCGACAGAAAAACAAGAGCAGGCCCTCGCCAAGATGGCCGAGGCCAAGCAGACCTTGGAAAAGCAAATCGCCATCGCCGAGGCCCAGCAGCAGAAACCCAAGGACAAGCTCGCTGATTTGAAAGAGCTGAAGAAGAAGGTCGAGGAACTCGCCGCCAAGCAGGAGCAGGTGAAGGAGAACGCTGCGCAGGCCGAGAAGGCCGCCGCGGCCGAGAAAAAACCGGAGCTGCTCGCCGAGCAGGCCAAGAAGCAGGAGTCCGTGAAGGCCGAGACGCAGCAGACGCAGCAAGACGCCGCCGCCAACGCGCCCGACGCCGCCAAGACCCTCGGCGAAGCCGCGCGCCAGCAGGAGAAGTCCCAGCAGGCCCTCGAAAACAAGGCCAACGCCCCGATGGCCCAGCAGGCCGCGAAGGACGCGCTCGACAAAGCCGTGCAGCAGCTCGATTCCCAAATCGCCAAGTTGGAGAAGGCCAAGGAGGACCTCGCCAAGCTTGATAAGCTCGGCCAGGAAATCGGGAAGATTATGCAGGAGCAGCAGAAGGTTTCGACGGACACCGCGAAGGCCGCCGAGAAGCCCGACAACAAGCCCGCCCCGCAGACCGCGAAGGAGCAAGGTGACGTTGCCGCGAAGACCGAAGCTGCCAAGGCCGACGCACAGGAGCTCGCCCCCGAAGCCGCCAGCGCCCTCAACTCCGCGAAGGAAAACATGGCTGCCGCCAAGGCTGATTTGGAAAAGCCCGATGCCGCCGCCGCGCGTCCCGACCAAGCAAAGGCCATGGCCGACCTCCAAGCCGCCAAGGCCGCCGTGGACCAGAAGAAGCAGCAACTCGCCAACGAACTCGGCCAACCGCCGCCGAACAACACCCCGCAGCTCGCGAAGGCTGCCGAAGCCGTCGCCGCCGCGCAGCAGCAGGTGAATCAGGCGCTGGCAAAGCTGGACCAGCCCGTTGGCTTGCAGGAGGCCCTCAAGCAGAAGCAGCAGGAGATTGCCGCCGCGCTCGGTGAGAAGGCTAAAGCCCAGCCGCAGTCCAAGCCCGTCGCCGAAGCGAAGCAGGCGGCGGAGAAGGCGGCGGAGAAGCTGGCACAGAATGATTTGAAAGCCGCTGTCGGCGAGATGGCGAAGGCGCAGAAGGGCCTCGAAGCCGCGCAAGCCGAAGGCCAACCCGCTGGCGAGAAGCCCGACGGTGCCCCTGCGGACGCGAAGCCTGCCGATGCTAAACCCGGTGAAGGCAAACCCGGCGAGGGAAAACCTGGTGAAGGTAAGCCCGGCGAAGGCAAGCCCGGCGGTCCCCCGCAAGCCGCCAAGCCCCAGCCCTCGCTCCCGCAGCTCGCGAAGCAGCAGTCCGACGTGAAGGCCCTGACCGAAGCCCTCGCCGCGTCGCAAGCCGCGCAACAAGCCGCCCAGCCGCTCGACTCCGCCGCGCAGAGCATCGCTCCGCTCGCCGCCGGTGAGGCCGGCCCGCTCCCGCAGCAGGCGCAGGACGCTTTGCAGAACGCGTTGGAGGCGCTCACTCAAGCTGCCGCTCAAGCCGAGGCCGGCAAGGCCCAGCCTGCGCAAGGCAATGCCGAAGCCGCCCAGCAGTCGCTCGCTCAAGCCGCCGCCGCCCTCGCCCTCGCTCAGGAAGGCGTCGGCCAGCAGCAGGCGCAGCAGGGCAAGGGAGAAAAGGGTCAAGGCGAGAGCCAGCAGAAAGGCAAGGGCCAGGCGAAAGGCCCCGGCGAGAGTTCTCCGCAGGCCAGCAGCAAGGAAGGCCAGGGCGACGGCAAGAAAGGCAATTTCGACGGTCAGGCTGGCACCGATGGCAAGGGCCGTGGTGACGTGAAGGGAGCCAGCGGCTTCCTCGGCCTCCCCACCCGCGACCGCAACGCGATTCTCCAAAGCCAGACCGAGCGCGCCCCAGAGGAATACAGCCCGCTCGTCGAGCAGTATCTCAAGAACCTCTCCGACTCCGCCGCACGTTCACGGAAGAAGTAGGCAATGGGCGCTGCCCTCTTTCCCCAGCGCTCGACTCGCGTCCGGAGCGCAGGTTTCAAAACCTGCTGTGTCGCCGATTTCCCAATCGCCAGGACGTCCGAGCTTCCAGAGCGCGGCCGGCAAGGGACCCGCAGCGGGCTTGAAAGTTTTAGCTACGGGTTCGCGACGGCGCTCCTGCTAGTCGCCCTAGTTTTCGCGCCGCGTTTCGCCTCCGCCCACACCGCCTCGCTCACGCGGGTGGATGCGCAGCTAACGCCGAATTCCCTCTCCCTCACGTTCCAGCTCAACCAGCCGGACCTCCTCCAGTTCCTGAATGCGCGGACGAACGACGCCATCATTCAGATGACCGAGGCTGAGGTCCGCACGCTCGCCCCGCGCATCGCGGACTACGTGCAGTCGCGCGTCCGCTTCGCGCTCGACACCAACGCGCCCGTGCGCGGCGCGCTCTCGAACTGGCCACCCGCGCAGCTCACGTTGACTCGCGAGGAGCGGCCCGGCGAAGTGATGCCCGCCCCACTGCCGCTCACCCTCCGCTGGGAAATCCCGCCGACCGCGAAGCAGCTCGAACTCTCCCTCTCGCTCTTCGACACCGTCGGGTTTGCCGCGCTGTTTGAAGTCCTCTTCCATCGCGGCCAAGGCATCCCGCCCGTGCTGCAACTCGTGCAATCGCGCCAGGCGATGGTGATAGACCTCGACGCGTTTCAAGAGGACACGCGCAGCACGCCGCCTCTACCCAACCCCGCTGGCCCCGCAGCCGCGCCTGTGCGAGGCAACTCCGTGTGGCAGTTCATCGAACTCGGCTTCACGCACATCCTGCCCAAAGGCATCGACCACATCCTGTTCGTCCTCGGCCTGTTCCTCCTCAGCCCGAAGCTGAAGCCGCTGTTGTGGCAGGTGACGGCCTTCACGCTGGCGCATTCCATCACGCTCGCGCTGGCGGTGCTGGGCATCTTCGCGCTGCCGGGGCGCGTGGTGGAGCCGCTCATCGCGCTGTCCATCGCGGTCGTGGCGATTGAGAACTTGTTTCACACTGAAGTTTCGCCGTGGCGCTGGGTCGGCGTGTTTGGATTCGGACTGATTCACGGCCTAGGCTTCGCCGGCGTGTTGAACGAGGTGAGTCTGCCTCGCGACCAAATCGGCGTGGCGCTCCTTTCCTTCAACATCGGAGTGGAACTCGGCCAACTCGCCGTCATCGCCCTCGCGTTCGCTGCGACGAAGTGGTGCGAAGACCGCGCGTGGTATGGCCCGTGGGTCCGCCGCCCCGCGTGTCTGCTCATCGCGCTCGCCGGCGTGGTGTGGACGGTGGAGCGACTGATGCGGACGTAATGCCATCGTCTCGAACGCGGTGATGACACAGGTTCAAGATGACCGTTCATCGCGCTCCCTCTCCCCCGATGCCACGCAGTGCCACGATGAAGCTTTCCTCCGGCCTGCCGCCGGCTTATCGTTTGCCGAAATTACATGATGCTCATGAAATTCCGTCCCTCGTCCGACTGCGTTTTTGCTGCGCTCCTCGCCGCTGTTGTCTCCGCTTCCGCCCAACTCACCCCGCCCACGCCGCAGTCGGTCGTCGGTGCTCGGCAGCCAGCGCTCAGTCCCGATGGCAAGCGCGTCGCGTTTGTCTATCGCGGCGATGTCTGGGTCGCGGCGAGCGAGGGCGGGCGCGCGACGGCGCTCACGTCGCACGTCGAGTCGGACGCCTATCCGATGTTCTCGCCGGACGGCAAGTGGGTTGCCTTCGCCAGCAAGCGCAACGGTGGCTGGGACATCTTCGTCGTGCCGGCGGACGGCGGACCGGCGCAGCAAATTACTTGGCACAGCGGCGCGGAGTTGACCGGCGGCTGGAGTCCTGACGGCAAGCAACTGCTCTTCGCCGCGCGGCGCGAGTCCCCCAACTACGCGCTTTACGCGGTGGATTTGAAGACGCTCGGCACCACGCGACTGACCGAGGACTACGCGGCGATGAACTATCCGAGCTTCTCCCCCGACGGGAAGTCCGTGGTCTATGGCCGCTACGGTTTCCCGTGGACGCGCCCGCGCTACGTTGGCGCGGCGGCGGCGCAAATCTGGACGCTCAACACCGCTGATGGCCGTCGCAAGCCGCTCACCAACGACGACCGCCAGCACCTCTGGACGCAGTTCCTGCCGGATGGGAAACGCTTTGCCACCGTGACCGTCGGCGAGGTCACGCCCTCCGCGAGCACGCTGAAAGTCTCCGTCGGCACGGTCACGGACAGCCCTGCCCGCACGCCGAATCTGTGGTTCTACGACCTCGACGGGAAGGGCAAACAGATCACGCAGTTCACCGGCGGCGCGGTGCGCTGGCCGAGCGTGGCGACGAAGTCCGGCGACATTGCGTTCGAGTATGGGCCGGACCTTCACTTGCTCAAGAGCGGCGCGAAGACGGCGACGAAAATCAAACTCGTTGTCAGCGCGGACGAGAAGCAGACCACGCGGCGGCGCGAGAAGTTGAGCACCGGCATCACCGAGGCCGAGTTATCGCCGGACGGCAAGACGCTCTCGTTTGGCCTGCGCGGCGACATTTGGACGGTGGCGATGGAGAAGGCCAAGGGCGTCGCGGGCCGCAGCGAGGAGTTCGCGCGGCGGCTGACGGAGTGGGTTGGCGACGACTCCGACTTCACTTGGTCGCGCGACGGGAAGAAGCTCTATTTCACCTCCGACCGCGAGTTCAACACCCGCATCTACGAAATGGATTTGACCACGCTCGCGGTGAAGCCGCTCTGGTCGCGCCCGGAGGAAGTCACGCGGCTGTCGCTGTGCCCGGACGGCAAGCACCTCGCGTTTTGGGTCGCGGGCGGCGAGGGCGGACTCTTCACCCTCGCGCTGGCGGACGGCGCGACGAAGCGCGTGGTCCACTTGCCGGGCACGCACTGGCGCACGTCGGGCGGCGGGGATTTCGCGTGGTCGCCGGACATGCAGTGGATTGCCTACACGCGCAAGGGCGAGAGCAAGGCGTGGAACATCTGGGTCGTCCCGGCGGCGGGCGGCGAGTCGAAGAACGTGACACGGCTCAATGCGACGCACGCGCAGCCCACTTGGTCGCCGGACGGCAAACTCCTCTTCTTCCAAAGCGACCGCGACGGCAGCGGTCTCTATGTCCTGCCGCTCCAGCCCGAGACCGCGCGGATGACGGACACGGACTTCAAGTTCGAGAAGCCCAAGGACAAGGTGAAGGTGGAGATTGATTTCACCGATATCCAGCGGCGCATTCGCAAGCTCGCGTCGCAGAGTCCGACCGGTGATTTGACCGTCACGGCGGACGGCACTATCGCCTTCATGTCCGAGGGCGACGTGTGGACGGTGAGCTACGACGGCAAGGAAACGAAGCGCATCACCACGGGCGGCGGCAAGGCCGGCCTGCGTGTGCTCTCGGAGAGCAAGGCCGCGATGTTCGTGCAAAACGGCGAGGCGTGGAAGTTCAAGCTCGGCGATGCGAAAGGGCCGGAGAAGGTCACGTTCAGCGCGGACTTCGACCGCGATGTGAAGGCGGAGCGCAAGGCGGCCTTCACGCAGTTTTGGCGCAGCTACCACCACAACTTCTACGACCCGAACTTCCACGGGCGCGACTGGGAAGGCATCCGCAAACGCTACGAGCCCTTTCTGGAAGCGGTCGAGACGCACGACGACTTCTCCACCGTGTTGGGCATGATGATTGGCGAGTTGGAGTCATCGCACAGCGAAGTCACCGCGGCCGCGTCCAGTGTGCCGGAGCCGGTGACGCCGCACTTGGGCTTCACCTTTGATTACACGCACGCCGGGCCGGGCGTCCGCGTGGCGGATGTGCCTACCGGTGCGCCGGGTTCCTACAAGCAAACGGAAATTAAGCCGGGCGACTACGTGCTCGCCATCAACGGGCAGGACGTGACGTTGAACGAGAAGCTCTACCAACTCATCAACGACCGGCAGGACCGCGAGTTCGAGTTCCTCGTGAACAAGGAGCCGAAGAAGGACGGCGCGCGGAAGGTGAAATACAAGGTTCTCACCGCTGCCGACTGGGACAATCTGCAATACCAGAACCGCACCGAGCGCTTGCGCAAATACGTGGAGACCGCGACCGGCGGGAAGCTCGGCTACTTGCACATCAGCGCGATGGGCGGGGAGAATCAGACCCGCTTCGAGCGCGAGGCCTACGAATACATGAGCGGCAAGCAGGGCATGATTCTGGATGTGCGCTTCAACCGAGGCGGCAACATCTCCGACACCCTGATTGATTGGCTGGAGCGCAAGCAGCACGGCTGGTATCGCCCACGCGACGAAGGCCCGGAGGCCGCGCCCAACCGCTCTTGGGAAAAGCCTGTCATCGTCCTGATGAACGAGCACAGCTACTCGAACGGCGAGATGTTCCCCTACGCCATGCGCCAGCGCGGCATCGCAAAAATCGTCGGCATGCCCACGCCCGGCTACGTCATCTGGACTTGGGCCATGCGCCTGACCGACGGCACCGGCGCGCGGATGCCGCAGGGCGGCGTCTTCCGTATGGACGGCACGAACATGGAGAACAACGGCGAGCAGCCCGATGTGCGCCTCTGGCTCACGCCGGAAGACTGGCTCACGCAACGCGACCCGCAGCTCGACAAAGCCATCGAGATGCTGCTGCCCACGAAGAAGGCCGAGGCGAAGTAGCATTGCGGAGTGTCCTGGCAGAACGAGGCTGCGGCGGACTCCAAATGGCGACTGAATTCCCCTTTGACCCCTCGCGCCCGGTTGCCTACGTTCGCCCCATGCCAGTCGCCTTGCCGCACGTCAGCGAGCATCGCCACGCGTTCACTTACCTGAACCCACGCGTGCGTGAGGGGCTGAACGTGGTCAGCCGTCGCTCAATGTTGAAGGCCGGCCTCGCGGGCATCGGCGGCTTGACCTTGCCGGACTTGCTCCGCGTGCGTGCGCAAGCCGCCGCGACTGGGCGCGCGATGGGCAGCAACAAGTCCGTCATTCTCCTCTGGATGGCCGGCGGTCCCAGCCACGTGGACATGTGGGATCCGAAGCCCGACGCGCCCCCCGGCTATCGCGGGCCGTTCAAGACCATTCCCACCAAGCTCCCGGGCGTTCACCTCTGCGAGCATCTCCCCAAGCAGGCCGCGATGATGGACAAGCTCACCATCCTTCGCTCGATGGATTGTCGCGGCAGCAACCACCAGCCGAACATGGTGATGCAGACCGCCAACGTTCTCGCCGAGCCGCGCACGAATCCCGAGGCGAAGATGTATCCCGGCTTCGCGTCCATCGTCGCGAAGCATCGCGGCGCGAATCAGCCCGGCATGCCGCCCGCCGTCCACCTCAACGTCCGCGACCGGACGCATTTCGCGTGGGCGGGCTACCTTGGCCAGAAATACAATCCGTTCATTGGCGACAACGTCAGCCAGCTCTTTCAACTCCCCGGCGAACTCACGATGGACCGCGTCCGCTCGCGCCAGACGCTGTCTCAGCAAATGGATTCGCTCCGGCGGGACGTGGACAACTCCGGCTCCATCGAAGCCCTCGACCGCTTCGGCCAGCAGGCCTTCGACCTCGTCGCTGGTGGGCAGGCGCAGGCGGCCTTCGACCTGAGCAACGAATCGCAACGGGTCGTGGACCGCTACGGTCCGCACGATTGGTGTCGCAAGGCGCTGCTCGCGCGGCGCCTCGTTGAGCGCGGCGTGAGCTTCGTCACGCTCGACCTCAGCAACCACTCCGCCTCCGGCACTTGGGACACGCACGGCGACAACATTCCGCCCTACGGCGGCATCTGGAGCGGCTTGCGTCCGCTGCTGCCAGTCTTCGACCACCTCTTCACCACGCTCGTCTCGGACCTCAGTGAGCGCGGGATGCTCGACGACGTGCTGGTCATCGCAATGGGTGAGTTCGGGCGTTCGCCTCAAATCGGCACGCAGGGCAGCACCGACGGTCGCAACCACTGGCCTTACGTCTCCTCCATCACGCTCGCTGGCGGCGGCTTCCGCCACGGCCAGGTCATCGGCTCCACCGACCGCGACGGCGGGCAAATTGCATCGCGTGCGCTGACGCCCGGCGATCTCGCCGCGACCCTCTTCCATCACATGGGCGTGCCCGTGGACGTGACCTACGAAGACCACCAGCGCCGCCCGCGCTTCGTGGTGGAACACGGCGAACCAATCCGGGAATTGATTTAGTCCCGCAGTCCGGCTTCAGCCTTTGCGGCGATCTCCTCGGAAATTCTAAGTCCAGATCGAGACCAACCTGGCGAGGTTTGCGATGCTGCTCGGAGCGTTGCGGGATGCACGCAACTGAGTTGGGTCTGATTTGGCTACGTCCTCCGTTTGGTCTTTTTCAGCAGCCGCACGCCGCTGATGACCATTAGCTTGTCCACCGCCTTGCACATATCGTAGATGGTCAGTGCGGCGATGGTCACGGCGGTCAGCGCCTCCATCTCCACGCCCGTCTGCGCCGCAATCTTCGCCGAGGCGGTGATGACCACGCGGTCGCGGCTGGCGGGAATCGCGAAGCTGACTTCGCAATGGGTGATGGGCAACGGGTGGCAGAGGGGAATCAACTCGCCGGTCTTCTTCGCCGCCAGAATTCCCGCGAGCCTGGCGGTGGCGAGGACGTTGCCCTTGGCGATGGCGTTGGACTCGATGAGTTTCAGCGTCGCCGGCTGGAGTTGGATTTCCCCGGTCGCGATGGCTTCGCGGAGCAGCACGGGTTTGGCGGACACGTCCACCATGCGGGCTTCGCCGGTGCGGGTGAGGTGGGAGAGGGTTTTCATGGTTTCAAAGACTGGCGGCCCATTCGCGAACGACGCGGCTCACATCCTCGCCGACGCGGAGTTTGGGTTGCACGAACTTCGGCGTGAACCATGGGAACGCGCCCAGCAGGTCGTGGGTCACGAGGATTTGCCCGTCGCAGTCCGGGCCGGAGCCGATGCCGATGGTGGCGAAAGTGAACTGTGCGGTGATTTCCTTCGCCACGGGCGGGGTGACGAGTTCGAGCACGACGGCGAAGATTCCGGCCTCGGCGAGCGCAGAGGCGTCATCGAGCAACTTGGCGCGGCCCGCGTCGTCCTTGCCCTTGATGCGGTATTTGCCGCCTTCCTCCAAGACATGCTGGGGCAACATGCCGATGTGGCCCATGAAGGGAATTCCGGCCGCCTGAATGGCGCGGATCTGCGGAAGGATGGCGCGTCCGCCCTCGGCCTTCACGGCTTCGGCTCCGGCAGTGACGAGGCGTTGGGCACTAGCGACGGCCTGCGCGGGCGTCTCGTAGCTGTGATACGGCAGGTCGCCGACGAGGAGCGCGCGCGGTTTGGCGCGGGCGACGGCGCGGATGTGATGCTCCATCTCCGCGAGTGTGACGTGCGTGGTGTCCGGATAGCCGAGCACGACCATGCCGAGGGAATCGCCGACGAGGAGAATGGGGATGCCTGCTTCGTCGAGCAATCGGGCCATCGGGTAATCGTAGGCCGTGAGCGCGCCGATGCGCTGCCCCGCGGCCTTCATGGCGCGGAGGGTGTCAGGCGTGACTTTGGCAGTGGCGTCCACGGGAGGAGCAAAGCGCAAAGTAGGTCAGGCTTCCAGCCTGAGTTCCATTTGAAACGATCCGCGCGAGCGGAAGCTGACAGTCAGAAGGACAGGCGGGACGCGGTGTCCTGCTTCAGGCCAGCTCCGTCTTGCCCATCAGGTAGCGGTCGCACTCGCGCGCGGCACCGCGGCCTTCGTTGAAGGCCCAGACGACGAGGCTCTGGCCGCGCCGGCAGTCGCCAGCAGCAAAGACGTTCGGGAGGCTGGTCTGGAATTTGCCGTGGTCGGCCTTCACGTTGGAACGCGGGTCGCGCTCGACGCCGAGGGCTTCGAGGAGCGTCTGTTCCGGTCCGAGGAAACCCATCGCCAGCAGGACGACTTGCGCTGGGACGATGCGCTCGGTGCCGGGAACGTTCTTCGGGATGAACTGGCCCTTCTCGTTCTTGCCCCACTCGATGTTCACGAGGTGGACGGCCTTGACGTTGCCCTGCCCGTCGTCCTCAAACTTCGTCGCGGTGGTGAGGTAGATGCGCGGGTCGTCACCGAACCGGGCCTTCGCCTCTTCCTGCCCGTAGTCCAGCTTGTAGGTCTTGGGCCACTCGGGCCAAGGGTTGTCCTTCGCGCGGTCCTGCGGCGGCTTCGGGAGGATTTCCACCTGCACGAGGGTCTGGCAGCCGTGGCGCATCGCGGTGCCCACGCAGTCGGTGCCGGTGTCGCCGCCGCCGATGACGACGACGTCCTTGCCCGCCGCGTTGATGGGGGCGGGCTTGCCGTCGAGCAACGCCTTGGTGTTGCTGTGCAGAAACTCCATCGCGAAGTGAACGCCTTTGAGTTGACGGCCATCGATGGGCAGGTCGCGGGGCTTGGTCGCGCCGGTGCAGAGCACGACGGCGTCGAAGTCGTCCATGAGCTGCTTGGCGGTCACGTCTTTGCCCACCTCGCAGTTGCAGACAAACTTCACGCCTTCGTCCTCGAGCAGCTTGATACGGCGCAGGACGACTTCGTTCTTCTCCAGCTTCATGTTGGGGATGCCATACATGAGCAGGCCGCCGGGGCGGTCCGCGCGCTCGAAGACGAGGACGCGGTGACCGGCTTTGTTGAGCTGCGCTGCGGCGCTGAGGCCGGCGGGGCCGGAGCCGATGACGGCGACCTTCTTGCCAGTGCGTTGCGCGGGCGGCTCGGGTTTGACCCAGCCGTTCTCCCA
>SIBB01000056.1 GCA_009695395.1 Pedosphaera sp.
ACTGCGGCGTGCTCGCGGCGCACATTGATTTCTTCCCGACCCTCGCCGAAATCACTGGCGCGAAGCTGACGGACGAAGTGAAGAAACAAGTCGAGGGCCGCAGCTTGGTGTCTTTGCTAGAGAAGCCGACCGGCACCCTGCCTGATCGCGTTCAAGTTACGCATCTCGGTCGGTGGCCGAAAATGTCCGACCCCAACTTAGCAAAGTTCTCCATGTGCAGCGTGCGCAACACCCGTTGGCAACTGATCTCCCCCAACGGGGGCGCGGAGCCCAAGTGGCAGCTCTTCGACGTGCAAGCCGACCCCGGCCAGCAGACCGACGTCGCCGCGCAAAACCCCGACGTGGTGAAGCGACTCGCCGCCGCCTACGATCAGTGGTGGAACGATTGCCAGCCGCTGCTCGTGAACGAAAAGGTCGTCGGCCCGAAACTAAATCCGTTCGCCGAACTCTACTGGAAGCAATTCGGCGGCAGCCCCACCGAGGCGGATTACAAACGGATGGACCCCGCCCGCACCCTCGAAGCATCCGAGGGAAAGAAGAAGGCGAAGGCGAAGCAGTAAGCCGTGCCGGCGGTTTGCAACCGCCGTCTGTGGCTACCGACAGTCTGAACGCACTCTCCCACAGCCAACGCGCAACGCGGCGGTTGCAAACCGCCGGCACGGCATCAAGGCTCCGCGAGCCGCACGCGGTAGAAGCGGCGGGGCAGCGTCAGCGGCGCGCTGTCCAGCACGTCGAAGAGCCCGTCCAGCGCGCTGTTCGTCGCCACCGCGTCCCACCGCGTCAGGTTCGTTGAGACCTCGATGGCGTTGCGCGTCGCCTGCTCGGCCTGCACCTGAAGTCGGAGTTGTCCGTCGCCCTGCCGCGTCGCGGAGAGCAGTGCCGGCGTGGCGATGCGCGGCTCACCGGCTATCTGGTAGTTGTCGAACACGAGGTAGTTGTTCCCCGCGCTACCCGGCGTGCGGATGGCCCACACCGCGTCGATGTCGCCGAGGTTTAGAGCCGCATTGGTCGTGGTGATGGGCAGGGGTGTGGTGAGCACTGTGCCGTCGAGTGATGCCTGCCAGCGGTTGCGCGGGAAGTTCAGCGTCACGGCCAGTTCATGCACCGCGCCGCGCGTGAACTGAAAGCCCGTGCTCACGAAACCACCCCCGCCGTCCAGCGCGTAGTTGATGCCTGTGGAGGCGTTGTCGAAGTCCAGCGTGAGGAGCCGGTTGGAGCTGGTGTTGTAGAAGCTCCAGCGGAAGTCGTCGCGGCGGCCGTCGGTCGAGTCCACCACGAGCATCGTCACGGAGAACGTGACGACGCTCAGGTTCGTCGGCACCGGCGCGAGGTTCACGGGCCGCCAGACGTTGTTGAACTCCGGCGCGCCCGGCGCGCCGAAGCCGATGTAAGCCGACTGCCCTGCCCCAGGGATGAAGTCATTCACCACGCCATTGCCGCCCGAGCCCTCGTGCCGCCAGCCGTTCTGCCCGCTCAAGGTGAAGTTAGTGGAGTAACCCTCAAACACTTCGAAGCCCGTGCGGTAGATGAGCGTGGCGGCGGAGGCCGGCAGCAACACCGACAGCAGCACGAAGGCGCAAGCCAGTGCCCGCAGGCCCAAACGAATGGAGCGCGGACGCCCACGTCTGCAATCCCTCGGCCTCGACAAACATCTGCTGCGGACGTAGGCGTCCGCGCTCCGCTCAAAATCCATTTGTCCCCGCGCACTCATGTAGCCAGTATCAAAACCATGTTCAGCCCTTTGTTTCGACGCATCTTCTCCTTCGCCCTGCCAAGTCTCTTTGCGCTCGTCGCGGCGGCCGCCGAGCCCGCCGATTTCATCCTGCGCAACGCCAAGGTCGCCACCGTGGATGCGAAGTTCAGCCTCGCGCAAGCCATCGCCGTGCGCGGCGACAAGCTCATAGCCGTTGGCAGCAACGCGGACCTCGCCAAGCTCGCCGGGCCGAACACGCGCATCGTGGACGCGAAGGGCCGGCTCGTCATCCCCGGTCTCATGGACTCCCACACGCACCCGAGTGGCGCGAGCCTGTATGAGTTCGACCACGCGATGCCGGAGATGGAATCCATCGCGGACGTGCTGGCCTACATCAAGTCACGCGCTGCCATCGCGCCGGAGGGTCAGTGGATTACGACCTCGCAGATCTTCATCACGCGGCTGAAGGAGCAGCGTTACCCCACCCGCGCCGAGCTGGACGCCGCCGCGCCGAAGCATCCCGTCGCCTTCCAGACCGGACCGGACGCCTCGGTCAACTCACTCGCGCTCCATCTCAACAAGATTGACCGCAACTTCCAAATCCCCGCCGGCGTGCCCGGCAAGATCGAGAAGGACGCCGCAGGCGAACCCACCGGCATCCTCCGCACGTCCGGCAACTACTTCAAAACCGGCAACACCGGTGCCCGCAGCGCGACTGAGGCCCAGCGCACCGAGCGGTTAGTCGCGCTCTTCAAGGACTACAACTCCGTCGGCATCACCACCATCTGCGACCGCAATGCCGGCCTCGGGGCCATCGAGAGCTACGCGAAGTTGCGCGACGCGGGGGCGTTGACCGTGCGCGTGAGTGCCTCGCAGGGCGTCGGCTCGCTCGGCGAGTTGGCGAAGATTCAGGAGAGCATCCGCGCCGTGGCGAAGCACAAGCTGCACACCGAGAACGACGACTGGGTGCGCATCATCGGCATCAAGATGTTCCTCGACGGCGGGATGCTCACGGGCAGCGCCTACATGAGGGAGCCGTGGGGCTTGAGCGAGATTTACTCCATCACCGACCCGCAGTATCGCGGCGTGCTGTTCATCCCGAAGGAGCGGCTCAAGCCGATGGTCCGCACCGCCGTGGAGAGCGGCCTGCAATTCACCGCGCACTCCGTCGGCGACGGCGCGGTCCACACGCTGATGGAGGTTTACGAAGAGCTGGCGAAGGAAGGTTTGCCCATCCGCCAGACGCGTGCGTGCGTCACGCACAGCAACTTCATGAGCAAGGAATCGGTCGAGACCGCCGCGCGGCTCGGCGTCGTCTTGGACATCCAGCCGGCGTGGCTCTACCTCGACACGCGGACGCTCACGAAGCAGTTCGGCTACGACCGCCTGCGCTACTTCCAGCCGCTTAAGAGCATCTTCGCGGCGGGCGGCCTGGTGGGAGGCGGGTCGGACCACATGCAGAAGATCGGCTCGTTCCGCAGCGTGAATCCCTACAACCCCTTTCTCGGTATGCAGACCGCGATCACGCGTCGGGCGAAGTGGCACGAGGGCCAGTTGCACCCCGAGGAGGCGCTCACGCGCGAGGAGGCGCTGCGTTTCTACACCATCAACAACGCGCAACTCCTCTTCAAAGAAACCCGCACCGGCTCGCTCGAACCCGGCAAGCTCGCCGACCTCGCCCTGCTCGACACCGACTTACTCACCTGCGCGGAGGACAAAATCGCGCAGACCAAGGCGCTCCTCACGATGGTGGGCGGCAAAGTGGTGTGGGAGGCGAAGTAGCGGGTAGGTTGAGGCTCCGTCGAACTCTATCTCGAGCGCAGTGAGCATCCCGGCGGTGGCAGCGATGACCAAGAACTTCGCTACGCGTGGCGCTCTTCTCCTGCCTCCTGTTCTCCTGATAAAATTTCCACGAGTCTGCACGGGCGACCGCTCAATGCTCGTAGTTGCGCAGCCGGCGCAGCGCGAGTTTGAGCGGCACGTAGCCCAGCGCGAGGGACAGCACGACGAAGCCTGCGAAGCACGACAGGACAGGCGGGTTGTGCAACTCGTTGTTCCAGCGCCATGGCGAACCCCACGCCAGCAGGAGCACGCTGGCGACGATGTAGAGGAAGCTCATCACCAGTGCGAAGGTGCCGCCGAAGCCGCTGACAATCTTGCTGGGGTTGTCTTCGCGCAGGTTCGGGTAAAGCACACCGATGCCCAGCGCCAGCGCATTGAGCGTGAGCGTCATCACCGTGATGGCCCCGGCGAAGTAGGCGGTGCGCTCGGCGGGCATTTGCAGCATGTGGCAGGACAGCGCGATCATTCCCAGCGTGATGACCAGCGACGCGCCGGTGACCAGGAGAAACTTGGTCTGCACCACTTGCACCAGCCCCAAGGGCGCGCGACCCACGATCCACAGCCGTTTGCCTTCGAGCGAGAACTGCGGGAAGACAAAGCGCGTGGTGAGCGTGGCGAGGTTCAGCGAGCAGGCGGCGAGGTTTAGGTAGGAAATCAGGTGCAGCCAAAATGGACTGCTGATCTGCGAGGTGAAGTGGCGGAGGTTCAAGATATAGACCCCGAGCAACCCGAAGAGGACGAGCGACTGGCCCCATTGCGTGGTGTCGCGCCAGAACATCCGCACGTCCTTTACCATGAGCGCACGCACGTCTGCGCGCAGCGGTAACAAACGGAAAAGCACTTCCATGAAGCCCGCGCGGTAGTGGAACTGCCGGCGGCGGTCCTGCAGGTTGCGGAACCATTCCCATTGACCGAACGCGCTGGCGCGGCAGTGAACAATGGACGTGGCATCGTAGAAGAGATTGCCCATGCGCGTGCAGGCCAGCGTGCCGAAGAAGAGCACATGGCTCAACAGCACCAGCACGTAGAAGCCCGCCGCCGCCCGCGCGCCTTCGGCCCATTGCTGCACGCTGGCGGAGAGCCAGTAGCTCGGGAGGAAGGGGAATTGCGAGAAGCGCGTCTTGGACAGCAGCCGGTCCAGCACGGCCAGCACGCGCGTCTCCAGCGACTCTTCGTCCACCAGCTCCGGGCGCAGGTAATACTTCACCGCAAAGAACAGGCCGCACGCGATGACGACGGCGGCCATTTGAAACCCGCGCCGGTCCAGGAACCGCGCGAGGTTCACCGCCGACCACGCGCCAAACACCGCCGGCAGCACGATGAAGAGACCCACCAGCACGACCGTGAGGCCGTAGAAGTGCCACGGCACGTTGCGCCACATCCCGTAAGCCCCGAGCAGTGGCGCGATGAGAAAGAGGAACGCCCACGACGCGAGCACCGTGGACTCAAGAAACTTCCACTGGAAAACCGTCTGCGCCGGAACCGGAAGCGTGAGGAGGAACGCGGTCTCGCGGTTGCGGAAGAAGTTCGAGTAGCTGATGACGAGGTTGCTGAAGAGCAGCAGCACAAAGAGGAACGCGAAGAGCAGGAACAGTAGCCGTTCGATGAGCAGTTCGCCGATGCCGGGGAACACACCGATGAACTTCAGTCCGCGATAGAACAACCCGAACGCCATCACGATGTAGCCGCCGATGAACAGCACGATGATGCCGGTGAGCAGGCTGGACTGCTCGCGCACGGAGCAGAGCCGCCGCCAGGACTGGAGCAGATTGACCCGCAGCAGGAGCAGCAGCGGGGAACTCGCGGCGGAATCCGGCAAGGCCGGAGACGCGGGACTGGAGTTGGATGGAACCGGCTGCACTGCCACTGCCGAGAGAAAAGATGGTCGGGACGGTGAGATTTGAACTCACGACCTCTTGGACCCGAACCAAGCGCGCTACCAAGCTACGCTACGTCCCGAACCACAGGGGCGTGACGCTGCCGGGCGGCTGTTGGAATTGCAACGAAGTTTTTGTGCGGCCAAGAACTTTGGACGCGCGCTTCTCCGTGCCGTGCGCTGCCGCGTTAAAGTCCCGGAATTTGCGACGCCGCCCTTGACGGCTTGCGCACTTTCCCCTTTTCCCTTTCCTCCCCACCGGGCATAACGCGCCGCCATGCATTCATTTCGTTACGTCGGAAAAGAGCTGAGTTGTGAGGGCGTCACCATCGCGTCGCTCGTGAAGCGGCACGGGACGCCGCTCTACGTCTATTCGCAGGCCACGCTCGAAGACCACTTCGGCAAGCTCCACGCCGCGCTCGCGCCGTTGGACCACCTCATCTGCTACGCGATGAAGGCCAACTCGAACCAGGCCGTCATGCGCGTGCTCGCCAACGCGGGCGGCGGCTTTGATACCGTGAGCGAAGGCGAACTACGTCGCGTCATCGCGGCTGGTGGCGACCCCGCCAAGTGCGTCTTCGCGGGCGTGGGCAAGACCGAGGCGGAGATCGAGTTCGCGCTCAACGCGGGGATCTATTGCTTCAACTGCGAGTCCGAGCCGGAGTTGCAGCGCATCAACAAAGTCGCCGCTCGCCTCAAGAAAATCGCCCCCGTCGCCGTGCGCGTGAACCCGAACGTGGACGCCGGCACGCACGCGAAGATCACCACCGGCACTTACGACAACAAGTTCGGCATCGCCTTCGAGGAGGTCGAGGGCGTCTATGCCCGCGCGGCCAAGCTCAAGAACCTCCGCCTGCGCGGCATCCAGACGCACATCGGCTCGCAGCTCACGAGCGTGAAGCCCTTCGAGCTGGCGGTGAAGAAACTCCTGCCGCTCGTCACCAAGCTGAACGCCAAATACCACTTCGAGTTCTTCAGCATCGGCGGCGGCCTGGGCATCATCTACAACCCCGCCCTCGCCAGCAGCGACCCCAAGTGGTGGCAGTCCGCCGCCGCGAAGGGCCTCCTCACCCCCGCCACCTACGCCGCGACCGTCGTGCCGCTGCTCAAGCCGCTGGGCCTGCGCATCCTCATCGAGCCGGGTCGCTTCATCGTCGGCAACGCCGGCATCCTCGTCACGCGCGTCGAGTATGTGAAGCGGACCGGGAAGAAGAACTTCGTCATCGTGGACGCCGCCATGAACGACCTCATCCGCCCCGCGTTCTACGACAGCTTCCACGAGATCGTGCCGCTCACGAAGCAGGGCGGGGCGACCGTCAGCTCCGACGTCGTCGGCCCCATCTGCGAGAGCGGCGACTACTTCTGCAAGGACCGCCCGCTGCCGAAGGTGGGCGAAGGCGACTGCCTTGCGCTCCTGAGCGCCGGTGCCTACGGCTCCGTGATGGGCTCGAACTACAACTCGCGCTCCCTCCCGACCGAGGTGCTGGTCAACGGCAAGCAATCCGCCGTCGTCCGCACGCGCCAGCCCGTCGAGGCCATCTGGGGCGACGAGAGCGTGGCGGAGTGGTTGAAGTAGGCTTCAGCCGTTGCATCCGAAGCCGCGCGGGCCGATGCCGAGCCTTTGGCAGCCAGCCACACCGCAGGCCCCGCTCCTGCGTCGCAGGGGAGGGGGGGGTCAATGGCCGTGGTCCGGTAACTCCTTTCCCTCCACCCGCGTCTGTTGCCGCATTGCAATGTCCCCGGATTCCCTCATACTGCCCCCAGCTTAAGGCATGAACACTCGCACCTTCCTCGCGCCTGTCGCCGTCGCGCTCGCGCTTAAACTCGGTTCCATCGTGCTCCACTCCGCGCCCGCCGATGACGCGCGGCAGTTGTTGAACGTCTCCGGCGTCAAGGGTGGCATCGTCGTCCACCTCGGCGTCGGGGATGGCAAGGTCACCGCCGCGTTACAGGCCAACAACAGTTACCAAGTGCAGGGCCTCGACACGGATGCGGCCAAGGTCGCCGCCGCGCGCGCGACAATCTCCGCCGGCGGCGGCTACGGCCCGGTCAGCGTCACGCAGCTTGAGGGCACGTTGCTCCCTTACATTGACAACACGGTGAACCTCCTCGTCGTCGAGCAACTTGGCGGCGTGCCGATGGTCGAGGTCATGCGCGTGCTGGTGCCCAACGGCGTCGCGATGGTGAAGCAGGGCAACGATTGGAAGAAGTCCGTGAAGCCCAAGGACGGCCGCCTCGACGAGTGGACGCATTACTTTTACGACGCGAAGGGCAACACGGCCTCGAAGGACAGCGTCGTCGGCCCGCCCGAGCGGTTGCAATGGGTGGGCAGCCCGCGCTGGTCGCGGCATCACGACCGCATGTCGAGCCTCAGCGCGCAGGTCACCGCGGCGGGCCGGCTCTTCTACATCATGGATGAAGGCTCGCGCATCTCCATCCTGCTGCCGGCCAAGTGGCAGCTCATCGCGCGCGACGCGTTCAACGGAACCATCCTCTGGAAGAAGCCCATCGCGTCGTGGAACACACATCTCTGGCCGCTGAAGTCCGGCCCCACGCAGCTCACGCGCCGGCTCGTCGCGGAGGGCGAGCGCATCTTCGTCACGCTCGGCATCGAGACGCCCATCACCTGCCTCGACGGCGCGACGGGCGAGGCCATCCGTGTGCTCGAGGGCACGAGGGGCGCGGAGGAGTTCATCATCGCCAACGGCGTCCTCTACGCGCTGGTCAACCCGCGTCCGTGGGCGCTGGAGGAGTTCGCCGTGAAGCAGCAGAGCGACCAGGGGCGCGTCGTGAACGAATACAACTGGGACCAGAAACCGCGCGACCTAGTGGCGATTGACACGAAGACCGGGAAACTTCTCTGGCGCAAGGCCGACCAGAAAATCGCGCCCATCACGCTCGCCTGCGATGGCAAGCAGGTCGTGTATCACGACGGCGACGGCCTCATCTCGCTCGACCCGGCGAGCGGCACGCAGCGTTGGGCCAGCGAGAAGGCCTCGAAGCGCTCGGTGTTCGAGTTCAACTACTCGCCGCGCGTCGTGCTCTCCGGTGACGCGGTGCTCTACGCCGGCGGCGACGGCGCGCAGCGCGGCATGGATGCGAAGACCGGCAAGACGCTCTGGAACGCGCCGCATGAAAAGTCCGGCTACCGCTCCCCGGAGGACTTGATTGTGTCCGGCGGCCTCGTGTGGAACGCGGGCACCTTGCAAGGGAATCAGAAGGGCGAGTTCAAGGGCCGCGACCTGATGACCGGCGAGATTAAGAAGCAGTTCTCGCCTGACGTGCCGGACGGGACTTATTGGTTTCACCACCGCTGCTATATCGCGAAGGCGACGGAGAAGTATCTCATCCCCTCGCGCACGGGCATCGAGTTCGTGGACCACGCGAAGGAGCACTGGGACCTGAACCACTGGGTCCGCGGCGCGTGCCTTTACGGCGTGCTGCCGGCCAACGGCCTCACCTACGCCGGCCCGCACAACTGCGCGTGTTATCCCGAGGCGAAGCTCGACGGCCTCAACGCGCTCGCGTCCGGCGCTGGCTCGCCGCATCCCGCGCCGCGTCCTGACGAACAGCGTCTCGTGCGCGGCACCGCGTTCAGCCAACCGGTGAACGCAGCCGCCGCCGACCCGAAGGACTGGCCGACGTATCGCCACGACGCGAAGCGCAGCGGTTCCTCGCCGCAGCCGCTGCTCCCCGACCTCGGCAAGGCGTGGGAAGTGAAGCTCGGCGCGCCGCTGTCCGCGTTGACCATCGCGGCGGGCAAGGTCTTCGTCGCGCAAGTGGACGCGCACACCGTCCACGCGCTCGACCACGCGACGGGTCTGCCGGCGTGGCATTTCATAGCCGGGGCGCGCGTGGATTCGCCCCCGACCTACTGGCAGGGCCGCGTGTTCTTCGGCAGCAAGGACGGCTGGGTGTATTGCCTGCGCGCGAACGACGGCGCGTTGATTTGGAAATTCCAGGGAGCGCCCAACAACCGTCAGCACGGCGCTTTGGAGCAGCTTGAATCCGTCTGGCCCATCCACGGCAGCGTGCTCGTGGAGAATGGCAGCGTGAGCTTCGTCGCGGGCCGCAGCGTGTTCCTCGATGGCGGGCTGCGCTACCTCAAGCTCGACGCCGCGACGGGCAAGAAACAGGCCGAGGTCGCTTACACCCACATTGACCCGGAGACCGGCGGTGATTTTAACGACCGCCACAAGACGCTGCAAATGCCGGTGGGCTTGAATGACATCCTCAGCAGCGACGGCAAGTGGACTTACCTGCGCACGCAGAAAATCGGCGGCGACGGCAAGCGCGTGGACATCGGGCCGGTGAGCAACAACGCCATCGAGCAGGGCGCGGCGCAGAAGGGCGAGGGCGCGCATCTCTTCGCGCCGATGGGCTTCCTCGACGACTCGTGGTTCCACCGCAGCTACTGGGTTTATGGAAAGAGCTTTTCCGGCGGCCACAACGGCTATTATCAGGCCGGCAAATACGCGCCGTCGGGCCGCATCATCGTCCACGACGACGAGAATGTTTATGGCTACGGGCGCGAGGCACAATATTTCAAGTGGACCACCACGATGGAGCACCAGCTCATGAAGATGCCCAAGGACGCGCCCAGCGTCGCTGCGGACCTGACCCTCGCCACGAAGGCCGGCAAGCAGGCCGCGAAGCAGACGGCGAACGCCGCGCCCGTCGCCACCGGCAACGCGCCGCTCGTCGTGAGCTACGCGCAGACCGAGAAGAACAACATCGCGGGCAAGCCCTTCACGCTGGAGATTTGGGCGCTGCCCGACGGCCAGGACGGCGTGCTCATCAGTCACGGTGGCCCGCAGAACGGTGCGGGGCTGGTGATTGAGCAGGGCAAGCCGGGCTTCGTCGTCAACAGCAACTCCACCCGCGCCCGCGCCAACGCGCCCGCGCCGTTGCTCGAAGGCTGGCACCACATCGTCGGCGTGCTGGAGGCGGACCAGACGATGAAGCTCTACGTGGACGGAAAAATTGTCGCGCAGGCGAAGTCTGCGTTCATTCCCGCGCAGCCCAAGCAGCCACTCAAGCTCGGCGGCGACGGCAGCAACAATCTTGTCGGCGAACCGCTCGACGCTTCCTACACCGGGATGATGGACCAGTTCGCGATTTACACCCGCGCCCTGAGCGGCCTCGAGATTCAAGCCCGCCTCGCCGACCCCACCGCGAAGACGGACAAGGCCCTCGTGCAATTCTCCTCGTTCGACAAGGGCGACGCCCGCGACGAGGCCGGCACAAACCACGGCGTCTCCGGTCCCGGTATCGAGACCGGCAAGGGCCGCAGCGGAGCTGCGCTGTGGTTCCGCCGCGCGCCGGGTGCGGCTCCAGCAGTGCTCGCAGTCGTTGCCGGCAAGGGCAAGGCCGCCAAGCAAGCCGCAAAGGCCGCGACCGCGACGCCTTCTCCCACGAATCCGGCGAACCCCACCGAGCCCGGCCGGCCCGCGCCCGCGCAGAAGGGGACGTTTGTGCAGAACGACTGGCAGCGTTATGTGCCCATCATCACCCGCGCGATGGCCAAGGCCGGCAACTCGCTCATCGTGAGCGGCGCGGAAGACTTGGTGGACGAGGAATATGCCTTCGAGCGTCTCGCCGCGAAGGACAAGAGCATCCTCCAGCAGCTACAGGAGCAGGACGACGCCCTCGAAGGCAAGCGCGGCGCCAAGCTCTGGGCCGTGGCCGTGGACAACGGCAACCAAAGCACCGGGATGGACCTCGCCAGCCCGCCCGTCTGGGACGGCATGGCCGTGGCGCAAGGCCGCCTGTATGTGTCATGCCTCGATGGTGTGGTGAGGTGTTTCGGGAAAGCGAAGTGAAGACCCGACGGCTTACATTGGCACCGCTCGCGTCGTTCACCGCGATGTTCGCATGGCTCTGTTGCGTCGCGTTCAGTGCTGAGTGCTGCACCGTCCCCGTCTTCCGCTACGGTTTGGACAACTGGCAGGCAGACGCCTATCGCCTCGAGTTTCCCCCCGCCGCCATGCAGGACGGCAAGCTCGCGGACTTCTTCCGCAACCTCGGCACCGCGTTGCCGGTGAACCTGGAGGCCAAGCCCGGCACTGGCACGGAAGCGCGCCTGCTCTTCCCGCATCCCGAGGAGGCGAAGTCGCCCGTCGTCTGGACTGGTGCGCTCACACCCGCGAGCCTTGCCGCGCTCACCGACTCTCCCGCGCGCCGAGAAATCGCCCGTCGCATCCTCACCGGCGAATCCGTCGTGTGGGTGCTCGCCGAATCGGGCAACAAAGCCGAGGACGACGCCATCGCCGCGCGCGTGGAGAAGCGGCTGCGCTACCTGGAACAGGTTGCCATTCTCCAGCCCATCGACCCCAACGACCCGACGAGCAAGCTCGGCCCCGGCCCCGAGCTGCGCGTGAAGTTCTCGCTGCTGCGTGTCTCCAGCGCTCCGGCCGAGGCCGTCCTCCTCAAAATGCTCGCCGGCCCGAAGCCCGCCGCTGAACTCGCCACCGGCCCGTGGCTCGCCGCGGTCTTCGGTCGCGGCCGCGTCCTCGGTGCGTGGCCCGCCGCAGACTTCGGCGACGCGGAAATCGAGGAAGCCTGCCTCTTCCTCCTCGGCGCGTGCTCCTGCCAGGTTAAACGCCAGAACCCCGGCTGGGACATGCTGATGAATGTGAACTGGCCGGAAGAACTCCAAGCCGCTGCTCAGAAAGCCAGCGGGGCTGCATCTGCAAAAGCGACTGCCCGAGTCACCGACACGGGCAGCAATCACACGAACGAAGCCCAGACCGTGACCATCACCAGCGCTCCCACCGCGCCGGTCGGCGAATTGAATGGCAGTTTACCGATCGGTCTCTGGCTCGGAGCCGGAGCGTGTGTGGCCATCGGCCTGTTCCTGTTCGCCCGTCGGAGCTAATCTGTTTTCCACGATGAAGAAACTCGCCGCTCTGCTCTTAACCATCGCCGCCCTGCTCGCGGCGTTGGCGCTGCTCCT
>SIBB01000057.1 GCA_009695395.1 Pedosphaera sp.
GGAAACTCGTCGCCAGAGGTCCCGCCGGAAAATGGGAACTCTACGACATGCTCGCCGATCGCACCGAGAGCCGCGACCTCGCCGCCGCCGATCCGTCGAAGCTGAAGGAACTCATCGCGAAGTGGGAAGCGTGGGCGAAGCGTGCCGAAGTCATCCCGTGGCCGCACACGCCGCAATACGGCGAAGCCGCGCAGGAGAGTCCAGCCAAGAAGGGGAAGAAGAAGCAGTGAGGCGACCAACCTCGTCGGCTACGATGCGAACTATGCGACGTGGTCATTGGCTGCTTCTGTTGACGCTGCTGCTCCTCGGCAGTGGCTGGCTCTGGCTGCGGCCCGGCACGAGTGCGAAGTTCACAAACCTTCCGCCCACGGCGAGCGGCGAGTGGGTGACGTTCGGCGACAGCCTCACGCAAGGCTACGGCGCGAACGAGGGCGGTGATTTCCCCACGCAGCTCGCTAAGCGCCTGCGCGTGAAGATTCGCAATCTTGGCGTCTCCGGGAACACGACCGCCGACGGCCTCGCGCGTCTCGACCAAGCCGCGCAGCTCCAACCGCGCGTCGTGCTCCTCTGTCTCGGCGGCAACGACGCACTGCGCGGAGTGCCGGCGGAAACGACGTTCGCGAACCTTGGCACGATGATTGACCGTTTCCACCAAGCCGGCTCATTCGTCGTGCTGCTCGGCGTGAGAAGCGTCGGCCTGACGGACAAGAACGCAAAGCGCTTCGAGCAGCTCGCGAAGTCGAAGCGTGTGCTGCTGGTGCCGAACATCCTCGATGACATCCTCTTCACTCCCAGCCTCATGGCTGACCAGATTCATCCGAACGATTTGGGCTACGCCAAAATCTCGGAGCGGCTGGAGGCGACGTTGGTGCCGCTGATGCAGAATTTGTGAAACGCAGCGGCTCCGGGGGATTTGGAGCTTGGAGCGTTGCGGCGTGACGAGTAAGAAGAAGTCAGCTTGCTCATGAATTTATCCGACTCCCACAAACAACAAGTCTCCGCCTGGCTCGAACAGGGCCTCAAGGTGGCCGACGTGCAGAAGAAGATGGCCGCCGAACTCGGCGTGACCATGACTTACATGGAGGTGCGCTTCCTGCTCGATGATCTCCGGCTCAACCCCAAGGATCCGGAGCCGCCCAAGCAGCCTGCGCCCGACTCACCCATCGCTTCGCCTGAAACCAGTTTGCCCGCTCTTGGCGCTGCCCCCGTCTCTCCCGAGGCGGCGTCCGCCGGGGGTGCCCCGGGGATCGGCGGCGTGAAACTTTCCGTGGACGCGCTCGCGCGACCCGGCACAGTGGTGAGCGGCAAGGTGACATTCAGCGATGGACAGAAGGCGGACTGGTATCTGGACCAGATGGGCCGCATGGGCGTCGTGCCCGCACAGCCGGGCTACAAGCCTTCGCAGCCCGACGTGATGGGTTTTCAGGAGCAGTTGCAGGTGGAGTTGCAGAAGCTGGGTTTCTGAAGGAGTGGAGTTTTTGTTTGGGACATGGCTGATCGTCCGGAGGGAGGCGGCCCAACTCCCGCAAGTTGTCGGAAGTCCAGCGGATGCCACTTCTGCCCATTGGCGGGAATTCACCGTTGACGCGAAGCGGGGAATCGTTAGAACGAGCGCTCGCTTACGGGCGGCGGTCAATCAGCGCGGCTGGTTCCGCTTATCCCGGGCATAATCAAAACCGAAATCGGCGCGGGCGGTGGTCGTGGGGCTTGCAGTCGGGTGGCGGCTGAATTAAACCACCTCCGGCCGTGACCAATTCCGTGTCCGGTTTAACCTGAGTAGTTGCACGTGAAGCAAAATTGGGTCGGTCACAGTGTGAAACAATTCACAAGCTGGCGCCGACGCCCCTGACAAAACTCAACGCACCATGTCAGACATCTTTCCGAAATGGACGAACAAGCTGCCCGCCATGGTGATCGTGGGCGGGATGATCGTCGGTGGCGTGGTCACGGCGGGCATCACCTACTACATGACGCCCAAGTATGCGCGCGTCGGCTACACGCCCGTGCAGCCAGTGGCGTTCAGCCATGCGATTCACGCGGATCAACTCGGACTGGACTGCCGCTACTGTCACAACGGCGTCGAGAAGTCCTGGTATTCCAACGTCCCCGCCGCCAGCACGTGCATGAACTGCCACAATCAGGTGCTCAAGGATGACCCGAAGCTCGCGCTCGTCCGCGAGTCGGCGGCGACTGGGAAGCCGGTGCCTTGGGTGCAGATCCACAAGACGCCCGACTTCGTTTACTTCAACCACGCCGTCCATGTGAACCGCGGCGTCTCCTGCGTGCATTGCCACGGCCCGGTGAACAAGATGGACGAGGTGCGCCACAGCAAGTCACTGGGCATGTCCTTCTGCCTCGAATGCCACCGGGACCCGGCGGCCAAGATTCGTCCCAACGAACACGTCTTCAACCTCGACTGGCAGGCCCCCGAGGGCTTTGCCAAGAGCGGGGGCGCGAAGCTGGTCAAGGATTGGAACGTGCATCCCGGCGAGAGTTGCTCCGTCTGTCACCGATGAAATCCATCCCTCCTGTCTGTCCCGAGCCGGAAACCGGCCCGCAATACTTCCGCAGCCCCGAGGCGATGGCCAATTCGGCCCAGCTTCAGGAATGGGCCGAGCGCGAATTCCCCGCTGGTGCCAGCGAGTTGACCGCCGCCGAGTCGCGCCGCGACTTCATGAAGCTGATGTCCGCGTCCTTCATGCTGGCGGGCTTCGGCCTCACGGGCTGCCGCCGGCCCACGGAGCACATCTATCCCTTTGGCAAGCAGCCGGAAGGCTACCTCCACGGCGTGGCGCAGCATTTCGCAACCGCCATGCCCACGCGCACGGGCGCGATTCCGCTGCTCGCGAAATCCAGCGATGGCCGGCCGACGAAGGTCGAGCCGAACCCGCTGCATCCTGACCAGGCTGGCACTGACCAATTCGCGCAAGCCTCCGTCCTTGGTCTCTACGACCCGGACCGTGCGCAGCACTTCCGCAACAAGGGCAACATCGCCAAGCGGGTGGACGCACTCGACGCGCTCGCACAAATCTCCAAGAGCGCCGCTGCCAACGGTGGCCGTGGCCTCGCCATCATCGTGGAGAGCAACAGTTCGCCGACGCGCGCCCGTCTCCAAGCGGCGATTGCCGCGAAGCTCCCGAACGCGGTTTGGCCCAACTACGACGCGGTGGATTCCACCATCCACACGCAGGCCGCGAGCCTCGTGACGGGCAAGCAGGTCACGCCTTACTTCAAGTTCGCGGCGGCCAAGCGCGTCCTGTCCCTCGACTGCGACTTCCTCGGCGGGGAGGATGAGATGTATCGCTACACGCGCGACTTCGCGAAGGGCCGCAAGATTGCCAAGCCCGACACCGCGCAAGGTTTTGAACTCATCAGCCGGCTCTACACAGTCGAGTCGTTGATGACGCTCACCGGCTTCAGCTCCGACCATCGCATGCGCGTGGCTCCGAGCCAGGTCGTGGCAGTCGCGGCGCAGCTCGCGGCGGAAGTGCTCAGGCAGGCTGGTCGGATCAGCTTGCTGAACACCTCCACCCTCGCCGCCAGCTTGAAGGCGGATGTCACCTTGAAGAACTGGGTTGCGGAATGCGCCAAAGACCTCGTCGCGCACAAGGGCGCGGCCCTCGTCGTCGCTGGTCAGGGCCAACCGCTCGCCGTCCATGTGCTCGCGCACGCAATGAACGAAGTGCTTGGCGCGTTCGGCAAGACCATCGAGCTACACAATGCTCCTGCTGCCGCGAAGCCGCTCGCTGCCGCCGTCGGTGCGGAAACCGTGGTCGTCCTCGGGGCAAACCCGGCTTACACCGCTTCCGAGACTTGGAGCCAGATTGCCAAGTCCGCGAAGACCATCGTCCACCTCGGTTCCCACGAGGACGAGACGGGCAAGGCTGCGACGTGGCATCTGCCCGCTGCGCACTATCTCGAATCTTGGGGCGACGCCCGCACGAGCGACGGCACGGTCGTCGCCATTCAGCCCCTCATCGCGCCGCTGTTTGCTGGATTGACCGAAGCCGAAGTGCTCGGCCACCTGCTCGGTAATCCCATCGCGAATTCCTATTCCCTCACCCGCGAGACCTTCGCTGCCCTCACCGGCGGCGCGCTCGACGAGGAGAAGTGGAAGAAGTTCCTGCACGACGGCTTGCTCGTTGGCTCGGCGGCGCCGGCGGTTTCCGGTTCGTTCAATTGGACTGCGGTGGCAGGCGCGGTTGCCTCTGCGGCCCCAGCCACGGCCCCTTCCAAGGACAAGCTCGAAGTCATCTTCCACCGCGACGCGAGCGTGGACGACGGTCGTTACACGAACAACGGCTGGCTCCAAGAGCTGCCCGACCCGATTACCAAGCTCGTCTGGGACAACGCCGTGCTCATCAGCCGCGAGACGGCGACGCAACTCGGCTGGAAGAACGGCGACGTGATTGCCATCTCGGCGAACGGTCGCACGGTGGAAGGCGGCATCTGGATTCAGCCCGGCATGGCGGACTTCACGCTCGGCCTTGCGCTCGGCTATGGCCGCAAGTGGGGCCGCATCGCGAGCTTTGAGGACAAGAGCGTCGGCTTCGACGCCTACCCCCTGCGCACGGGCACCGCCGGTTTCATCACCGGTGCTTCCGCCAAGTCGGCGAACCGCACGCATCCCTTCATCTGCACGCAAGACCACTGGACGCTCCACGGCCGCCCGGTCGTGCGCGAGGCGAACGTGGACCAGTTCCTCAAGAAGCCTGACTTCGCGAAGCACATGGACCTCGATGGTCACACCGAGTTCCTCCCGAAGAACCCGGACGGGTCCATCAAGAACATTTACGAGCATCCCTACAAGACCCACCCGGAGCTGGCCAGCAAGTCGCACCAGTGGGGCATGGTCGTGGACCTCAACGCCTGCACCGGCTGCTCCGCGTGCGTCATCGCCTGCCAGAGCGAGAACAACATCCCCATCGTCGGCAAAGACCAAGTGGCCAAGGGCCGCGAGATGCACTGGATGCGCATTGACCGCTACTACGCGGCGGACCCGAGGAAGAAGGAAACGGGGTCAATCCTAGCCGCTTTCAAGAGCAACGTCACTGGCAGTCAGGGCAACCCCGACACCGTCAACCTCGTCGAGCGCGACGAGTTGCAGGCGACGAAGCGGTGGATTGACGACCCGCAGGTCGTGACCCAGCCGATGATGTGCCAGCACTGCGAGAACGCCCCGTGCGAGAGCGTCTGCCCGGTCAACGCCACGGCCCACGACGACGAGGGCTTGAACGTGATGGCCTACAACCGTTGCGTCGGCACGCGGTATTGCGCCAACAACTGCGCATGGAAGGTGCGCCGGTTCAACTTCTTCGATTACAACAAGCGCCCCATCGGCGGCGGCAAGATGGCCGATAGCTTCTTCAAGTTGGACATCGGCCTCTACAAAGGCCCGGCTGGCGTTCGCCCCGGCGACGAGGTGGACATCATCTCGATGGCCCGCAACCCGGACGTGACCGTCCGCATGCGCGGTGTCATGGAGAAGTGCACGTTCTGCCAGCAACGCATCGAGGGCGCGAAGATTTCGCAGAAGGTCAAGGCTGGCGCGAGTAACGACGTGGTGGTGAAGGAAGGCGCGATTCAAACCGCCTGCCAGCAAGCCTGCCCCGCCGGGGCCATCACCTTCGGCAATATTCTCGACCCGAACAGCGCCGTCTCGAAGCTCAAGAAGCAGGATCGCAACTACTCGGTCCTCGGCTTCCTCGACAACAAGCCCCGCACGACTTACCTCGCGCGCATCCGCAATCTCAACCCCGCCATGCCCGAGGGGCACAAGCAAATTTGGACCGTGGAGGAATACCGCCGCCTCTCGGACCCTCACTTCATGCCAGAGACAAAGACTGACGGTGCCGCGAAAGGGGCCAAGTAACAATGAGCGCCGCCGTTGAACATCCCGTCCCGTCCTCGGTGAAAATCGCGCCGCCGCCCGCCGAACTCGAGCGCGAGCCGCTGGTGCTGAACAACCGCAGCATCGGCTGGCTCTCTGACCACATCGCCGGCATCTGCGAAGGCCCCGCCCCGAAATGGTGGCTGCCCGCGCTCATGATCAGCTCCACCGCGTTGGTGATGATGCTGGGCTGCATCGGCTACCTCATCTCCACGGGCGTCGGCGTCTGGGGCCTGAACCAGCCGGTCGAGTGGGCGTGGGACATCACGAACTTCGTCTTCTGGATCGGCATCGGCCACGCCGGCACCCTGATCTCGGCAATTCTCTTCTTGCTCCGGCAGAAGTGGCGCACGTCCGTCAACCGCGCTGCCGAGGCGATGACGCTCTTCGCCGTGGCTTGCGCTGGCATCTTCCCGGTGATTCACGTCGGCCGCATCTGGTATGCCGTGTGGTGGCTGCCGCCCATCCCGAACAACTACGACATCTGGGTGAACTTCCGTTCACCGTTGCTCTGGGACGTTTTCGCCGTCTCGACCTATGGCACGGTCTCGCTGCTCTTCTGGTATACCGGCCTCATCCCCGACCTCGCCACGATGCGTGACCGCGCGACGGGCAAGGTGAAGAAATTCCTCTATGGCTTCTTCGCGCTGGGCTGGACCGGCTCGAACCGCCACTGGAGCAACTACGAGAAAGCCTACCTGCTGCTCGCCGGCCTCTCGACGCCGCTGGTGCTCTCCGTGCACTCGATCGTGTCGTTCGACTTCGCCGTGTCGCAGGTGCCCGGCTGGCACACGACCATCTTCCCGCCCTACTTCGTCGCCGGCGCAGTCTTCTCCGGTTTCGGCATGGTGCTCTCGCTCCTCATCCCGCTGCGCACGCTCTGCAAGCTGGAGGACATCATCACCGTCCGGCACGTGTCCCTCATGTGCAAAGTCATCCTCGCGACGGGGTCCATCGTCGGCTACGCCTACGGGATGGAGTTCTTCATCGCGTGGTATGGCGGCAACCCCTACGAGCTGGCGGCGTTCAAGAACCGCGCGTTCGGCCCCTACTGGTGGGCCTACTGGAGCATGATCTCGTGCAACGTGATTTGCCCGCACCTGTTCTGGTTCAAGAAACTCCGCGAGAACATGCTGTTCGTCTTCATCGTGAGCATCTTCGTGAACATCGGGATGTGGTTCGAGCGGTTCGTCATCATCGTCATCTCGCTCCACCGCGATTACCTCCCGTCGAGCTGGGGTTACTTCCGGCCCACCTGGGTGGACGTCTGCACGTTCATCGGCAGCTTCGGCCTGTTCGTCACCCTCTTCCTCCTGTTCATGCGCTACCTGCCGATGATCGCCATCTCCGAAGTGAAGGGCGTCACGCCGCAGGCTGACCCGCACCACCCGCAGGGCGGCGCGAAGCACGGAGGGCATCACTAATGAACGCTTACGGTCTCATGGCGGTCTTCGAAACCCCCGCTGACGCGATGCACGCGGCGGAGCAGGTGCGCGATGCCGGCTACTCCAAGTGGGATGTCCACACGCCGTTCCCCGTGCACGGGCTGGACGCGGCGATGGGCATCTCGAACTCCAAGGTCGGCTGGTTCACCTTCATCGGCGGCGCGACGGGCTACACCACCGGCATGATCATGATCTGGTGGATGAACGCCTTCGACTACAAGATCGTCATCGGCGGCAAGCCCATGTTCAGCCCGTTCTACGCCTTCCCGGTGAGCTACGAGTTGACGATCCTCTTCGCCTCCTTCGGCTCGCTGATCGGCATGGCCCTGCTGAACCGCCTCCCGCGCCTGCACCACCCGCTGCTGAAGAACCGCCGGTTCTGTCAGGGCGCGTCGCACGACAAGTTCATCCTCGTCATCGAGACGGCGGACCCGAAGTTCAACGCCGAGGAAACCCGCAAGCTGCTCGCATCCGCCGGCAGCAAGCACATCGAGATGGTGGAGGACTGACATGCGCTACTTCTTCGCGGCTCTCTTTGGTTTTCTGCTTCTGGCGCTGACCGTCTTCGGCATCGCCGGACGGCGCGGCACGGACTTTCGGAAGCCGCCGCTGGAAATTTTCGACGACATGGTGCGCCAAGCCAAGCTCCGGCCGCAGGTGCCCAACAGCTTCATGGCGGATGGCCGCAGTTCACAGGCGCACGTCGCTGGCACGGTCGCCCAGCGCATCGGCGACCATGGCAATGACACTTGGCAGGGCACCGCGGAGAACACCGGCATGGAACCCGGCAAGACGAACTTCGTCGCCACCATCCCCGTGCCCGTTACCGCCGCGCTCATGGCCCGGGGCCGGGAGCGTTACAATATCTCGTGCCTCCCGTGCCACAGCGCGACCGGCGACGGCAACGGCATCACCAAGAAAATCGGTGCGATGCCGGTGGTGGCCAACCTGCTCGACAAGAACGCCATTATCATCCCCGACGGCCAAGTGTTCCACATCATCGGCCAAGGCAAGGCCCCGAACATGCAGGGCTACGCCGCGAACATCGAAATCAATGACCGTTGGGCCATCGTCGCCTACGTCCGCTCCCTCCAACGCGCGCGCTTCGCGACGCTGGAGGAAGTCCCCGCCGCCGACCGCGCCACGCTGAAGTAACGCCATGACCTCGCACGCTCTTCATCTCCTGACTGGTCTGCGCCGCAGCGTTGCCGCCGGTGTGATCGCTCTCTTTGCCATCGCACTGCTGGGCAATGGTGCCTTCGCTGCCGAGCACGCCAAGGCCCAAGCCAAGACGGGACTGGTGGAAGACTCCCATCACGGCCACACGCACGGTCCGGCCGGCCACCCGACTGCTGCAAAGAAATTCGGCTACGCCTACCTCACGGCTTACATGTTCTGCCTGAGCCTGTGCCTGGGCGCGCTGTTCATCGTCATCCTGAACCACCTCTTCGACGCGCAGTGGATGATTCCCATCCGCCGCTTCCTCGAACACATCGCGTGCCTGCTGTTCCCGACGATGTTCATCCTCTGGATTCCCATTGGCTATCTCGCGGTGGACATCTATCCGTGGATGTCCATTGACCCGGACCACGACCACGCGCTCCACGCGAAGGCGATTCTCTTCAACAAGCCTGCTTTCTACGGTGTGTCCTGCCTGCTGTTTCTCGTCTGGGGCTTCATCGCTCACGGCCTGCGCAGGGCCTCCCTCGCTCAGGACAAGGACGGCGCGGCCTCCCACACTCGCACGATGCGCCGGTATGCAGCGGGCGGGATTTTCCTCTTCGCCTTCAGCCTGACCGGCGCGGCCATTTACTGGATGAAGTCCCTCCAGCACCAGTTCTTCTCTACCATGTATGGCGTCGTCTATTTCGCCGGCAGCGTGTGGGTGACAGCCATCACCACCTACTGGCTGCTACTCTACTTCAAGAACCGCGGCGACCTGAAGGACGTGGCGCGCGAAGTCACCTTCCACGACTGCGGCAAGCTCTTCTTCGCCTTCACCGTCTTCTACGCCTACATCCACTTCAGCCAATACTTCCTCATCTGGAACGCCGCCGTGCCGGAGGAAACCTTCTGGTATGTCCTGCGCGAAAACGGCACGTGGAAATGGGTCGGTCAGCTCACCATCTTCGGCCACTTCTGGTTCCCCTTCATCTTCCTGCTGCCCATCCATCGCAAGCTGAACTTCCAAGCCATGAGCATGATGACGGGTTGGGCTTGGCTGTGCCACTACATGGATTTGCAGTTCAACATCGGTCCAGTGCTCTACCCCGACGGCTTGAGCGTGGGCATCTACGACGTGCTCTCGCTCGGCGGGATTCTGGCCGTGCTCATCTTCATGTTCAGCCGCGCCTTCAACGCCCACCCGCCCTATCCCCAGCGCGACCCGCGCATAGCCGAGGCGATGGGAGTCTATATCGAACCTTCATCCAGCAAGGCTGCCCACTAACCTGCACTCAACATGAGCTGCCCCGAATCCCAAGACTCCTGCTGCACCCCCGCCTGCCGCACGAAGGCCGCCTACTTCCTCGGCGCGCTCGTCGTCATCCTGCTCGGCGTCGGCATCAACGCGATGCTCAAGAGCTATACCGAGACCGGCGCGCTGGCCGCCCGCGAGGTCCGCTCGAAGGAACGATCCAAGGCGCAGGCCGAAATCCGCCAGACCGCCAAGCTGGAGCTCGGCACCTCGGGTGTCCTTGACAAGTTCAAGGGCATCCATCGCATCCCCGTTGAGGCTGCGATGGAGCTGACCTTGAAGGAATATCAGGCGAACGCAGCCGCCGGGCGGGCGAACTTCGTTTCCCGCGTGGAGAACTGGGCCAAGCCGCCGGTTCTCGAGTGAGATGAACGGAGCAGGATTAATCCTGCTCTCCCTGTCCGCATGACCGCCGCACAACCCAGCAGCCAGAACGCCTGCGCCACCGCGCCCTCCGTCGCGGAGGTCGAGGCCTCGTGCCGGCTGCCGGTGCTCTTTCTCGCCTTCAGCGGCGCAGCGTGGCTGCTCACCGGCGTGGTGCTTGCGCTGCTCGCGAGCGTTCAGCTTTACAACCCAACCTTCATGGAAGGCTGCGCGTGGGTCACCTACGGCCGGCTCCGTCCCGCCGCCAGCAACGCGCTGACCTACGGCTTCGCCCTACAATCCGCCTTCGCCCTCGCGCTGTGGCTCATCGCGCGACTCGGGCGCGTTGAGCTGTCCGCGCCACTCGGCCTGACCATCGCCGCCAAGTTCTGGAACATCGCCGTGACCGTCGGCGTGCTCGGCATCCTCGCGGGCGACGCCACCGGTTTCGACCTGCTGGAGTTCCCGCCCTACGCCGCGCTGCCGCTCTTCGTGAGCTACGCGTGCATCGGCGCCTGGGCGCTGGTGACGCTCCACCGCCGCACCGAGCGCGACCTCTACGTCTCGCTGTGGTTCGTGCTCGCGGCGCTGCTATGGTTCCCGTGGATTCTCTCGACCGCGCAAGGGTTGCTGCTTGGCTGGCAGGTGCCCGGCGTCATGCAGGCCATCGTCGCCGGTTGGTTCGGCAACAACCTGCTGCAAATCGTCCTGATCGGCTTCGCGCTCGCCGTGCTGTTCTACTTCGTGCCCAAGACGGTGAACCGCCCGCTCGCCAACCCCGGCCTTGCGCGCGCTGGCTTCTGGCTGCTGCTGCTCATCGGCGGCTGGTGCGGACTCTCGCAACTCGCGCCGGTGCCCGCGTGGATTCCCGCCGTCAGCGGCGCGGCGAACGCGCTCGTCATCGTCCCCGTGCTCGCGCTGCTCGTGTCGCTCTGGCAGACCGCCGAGGGCAAAATCGGCGAGACATGCAAGGAGAACGCCACCTTCCGCTTCATGCTCGTCGCCTCGATTCTGCTGCTCGGCGTGACGCTCCACACGGCGATGTTCGGCGGTCACTTCACGCAGTTCACCTTCTTCGCCACCGCCCGCACGGACATCGTGGTGCTCGGCGTGTTCGGCCTCGCGGCGCTCGGCGCGTTGCACCACATCGTCCCGCGCCTCACGACCGGTGAGGATGAACTGCCTTCGGAAGGGCTGGCGGACCTTTCGTTCTGGGCAGCGCTGCTGGGCGTGATCGCGGTCGGCATCGGCTTGACCTTCGCCGGCTTCAAGCAGGCTGCTGTTGGCGCAAGCGCGAACGACAAGTTCCTCGAATTTGCCGTCACCGGAATCGCCAACCACCTCAAGCTCGTCACCGTCGGCTACGGTGCGCTGGCGGTTTCTGCCCTCGCCTTCCTCGCGAACTTCGCCCTCGCAGCACGCCGTTGCTGCCTCAACTGCTGTGGAGGTGCCCGATGAGATACGGACCCATCATCGGTGCGGGCGCGCTCTTCTCCCTCGCCTGCTCGTGGGCCGCGCTGGTCATGGCCCCGCAGCTCCAACTCGGCGACCTCTCGCCCGCGCCCATCCCGAACACCCCGGATTTTCACCCCGCTGCCCGGCCCGGCCTCGCGGCGCAAGGTGCGGAAGTCTATCGCTCGCTCGGCTGCTACCAGTGCCACACCCGCGCGGTGCGGCAGGATCAGTTACTTTTCGGCGCGCGGCTCAACGGCGTTGGCCCCAAGGCCATCAACCTCCAACCTGCTGGCAGCGGGAAGACCAATCTGGTCAACCTCAAACTGCTCATCGCGCTGGCGAAGGCGCGCCCCGACCTCGGCATCGCCAAGGTCGAGCTTCCGCCCACGCTCGCCGCTGACACGAACGCAGTCGCCGCGTTCGGGCAGTTCAGCACGCACCTCACGCTTCTGAAGCACTCGGACGACAAGGCCGGAATCGTCCGCACGAACTCCGCCACGGTCAACGATCTCGCAGGCAAGCTGCCGGCGGAAATCCTCGTGAAGGTCGGGCCCGACGAGGCGGAGCGGGTTGTGAAGCTGCTCTCCGATTCCGGGGCC
>SIBB01000058.1 GCA_009695395.1 Pedosphaera sp.
AGCTCGGCAGGTCGTCCTTGCGGAAGGTGGTGAAGCCGCAGCTCGACACGATGACGCGCAAGCGCGGCTCGAAGAGGGCGGTGAACATCGCGTTGTGCCCGCCGAGCGAGTGGCCGATGACGCCGAGTCGAGCCGCATCCACCTCCGGCAGCGACTCCAGAAAGTCCACCGCGCGGACATTGTCCAAAACTGCCTTCATCGTGCCGCTGGCGTAGCCGTGGCGCGGGTCGAAGTCGTATTTGGAATCGCCGAAGCTCGGGTAGTCAGGGGCGAGCGTGACGTAGCCGCGTTGGGCGAGGTGGAGCGCGTAGTGCAAGCTGGTGCTGCCCGCGAGACCGGCTGACTCAGCTTTGCCAGCGCGCGTGGTCTGGTGCAGGCAGAGGACGGCGGGGAGCTTCAGCCTCGTGCTGACTTCAGGCATGAAGAGATACGCGGTGACACGGTCAGTGGCGTCGCTCTGGTAGCTCAACTTGCGGCGGATCAAGCCGCCTTCGAGCTGCACTTCCTCCAGCACCTTCACATCGAGCGCGACACGTTTGGCGGGGTTGGGAAACGGCCCCATCACGCGCTCGAACGCGGCGGCGATGTGCTGGCGGCGGGCCTCCCACTCGGACGGTTTCTTCGCCGTGCGACTCTTGCCATTCGCACCCGTCACGCGCAGCACATCAAATCGGTCGGGGTAACTCGGCGCGGGCGGCGCGGCCTCGAAGCGGCCGAGGGGATAGCCCCGTGCGTAAGAGATGATAAACGCGCCGTCACTCGTGGCGTAGCGGATGTCATCACGGCGCTCGAAGTCCGTGCGCGTCTTGCGCTCAAGCGCATCGGCGCTGTCGGCACGCAGATATTTCCCGGCGACGTGGCCGGGAATGAGCGTGCGGCTGCCGAGCGAATGGCCCGTGGAGGCGAAGACTTTGCCGTCCACCATCTCCTGCGTCACCCAGACGGGCACGATGTCCAACCCGGCTCGCTCCATGTTCGCGACCATCTCCTGCCCATCGGCGAGGCAGGTCCGGTCATCCACTCCGTGCACGGAGAAAATCTTCGCCGTCGTGCCGAGTCGCCTCATCTCAGCGAGGTGCGCGGGATGGCCGACGAAGCGGATTTCCTGCGCGCTGGGCGAGAGATAATTGGCGTTGGTGGAGTCACGACTCCAGCGGCCGTTGAGGCCGCCAGCGGCGGGGAGATTGTAAGCGAGCGCGTCGCTGAGCTTCTTCATGCCGCACATGTCCACGACGGCGGTGAAGGTGCGCGGCGCAAGCTTGTTGGCCATGAGCGTGACGTTGCCGCCGCCGGAACCGCCGGTTGCAAAGATGCGTCCGCGTGCGAACGGAGTCTTCGTGGTGTCGAGTTCGTGGAACACGAGCCACAGCGCGCGCAAGGCGTCGAGGCCTTGCAGCCAGCCGAAGTCGTAAGGCTCCGGACCTTCGATGGAATCCTTCGGGCCGCTCTGGAGGTAGTTCACGCAGAGCGCGACGCAGTTGAACTCACGGGCGAGTGCCGCCGGGTTCGCCGTGCCCGCGCAGTCGGTGCCGCCCCAGTTGTGGAGCGTGAGGAAGATGCCGGTGCGCGGGCCGATGCTGGCGCGCGTGCCATCGGGATAATGCACTTGCACACGCACCTCGCGCGGGCCGGGGCGCAGCGGCCATTCCTGCGCGGGGATGAGGACGGGGCCATCGCGCTCGGGGAGCTTGGGCCACACGCCTTCTACATCCAACGGCGCACGGCTGCCGCCATGCCGCACGCCGGGAGCAGCGCAACCCGCCAGCACGATGGCGATGACAACGACAACGAGGGAACGCACGGCCGAAGCGTGAGCCGACCTGACTGGAGAAGCAAACCGCCAGTCGCAGGTCGCGCCGACGGGCGCATTCACGCACTGCCCCCGGAGCGCGGCGTTCACGCCGCAGAAGGCTCCGTGCGCAGGCGAGGCGCCGATAAAACCGGGAGATTCCAGTGGCACCTATCCCCCTGCGGCGTGACGCCGCGCTCCTTCGGGGGCAGGGTCAAGCTGCGCCCGCCGACTTCCGCTTGGGCTTTGGCACGGCGTCGGATAGTATCATCTCGCAATGAGTCAAACCGATATCTTCAACGTGCTGCTGGGCTACCTGCTGTTCGTGCCGCTTATCACGCTGCACGAGTGGGGGCACGCATGGGTGGCGTGGAAGTGCGGCGACAACACGGCCTACAACGAGGGCCGCGTCACCATCAATCCCATCGCGCACATGGAATTCATCGGCACCGTGGTGCTGCCGCTGATGGCCTCGTTCGTCGCGCTGTCGAACCCGGCGCTCGCCGGCTTCATCATCGGCTGGGGACGGCCCGTGCCGGTGAACATCTCCAACCTCCGCCGCCCGCGCATTGACGACACGCTCGTCACCATCGCCGGACCCACGGTGAACTTCATCCTCGCGTTCGCGCTCGTTGCGCTAGTGAAAGTCGGCGTGATGTCGGGTGTGGACGGGATGGTGGAAGTCGGCCTCCGGGCGGCGGCCATGAGCCTTGGCCTATGCTTCTTCAACCTGATCCCCATTCCGCCCCTAGATGGCTCGCACATCTTAAAAAACCTCGTCGGCATGAGCCAGGAAACCTACATGCGCTTCTACCAGTTTGGTTTCATCGCCGTGCTGTTAGTCATCAACCTTCCCGGCGTGCGCGCCGCGCTTGCCTTCCTGATTTACGGAACCCTCGGGCTGATGGGTTCCGTGTTCGGGCTGAGTTGAACTGGAAAAAGGCGTTGAGTTCCCCTGCCCCGCCGCTGAATCTCCCCACGCTCTGAAAGTGATGAAGACATTCGCACAACTTGGTTTCCCCGGCCGCCTCATCGCGGTGGAGGGCTTGGACGGCTCCGGCAAATCCACCCAAATCTACCTGCTCAAACGCTGGCTGGAGCTGCGCGGGTTGAAAGTCTTCTTCAGCGAATGGAACTCCTCCGAACTCGTCAAGTCCGCCACCAGTAAGGGCAAGAAAATGACCCTGCTGACGCCCACCACGTTCAGCCTCATCCACGCCACGGACTTCGCCGACCGCTACGAGCGCCAGCTCGTGCCGTTGCTGCGCGCCGGCTACCTCGTGCTCTGCGACCGCTACATCTTCACCGCCTTCGCGCGCGACGTGGTGCGCACCTGCCCGCCGGAATGGGTGCGCGGCCTCTACAGCTTCGCCGCGCTGCCGGACATGACCTTCTTCTTCCGCGCGGATTTGGAAGTGTCGTTGAACCGCATCCTCGACGGCCGCCCGGAATTGAAATACTTCGAGGCGGGCATGGACATGGGTTTCTCCACGGACACGAGCGAAAGCTTCCGGATCTTCCAGGGCCGGATGCTCGATCAATACCTCGCCATGAGCCGCGAGTTCTCCTTCAACCTGATTGACGCGAACGAGACCGTTGAGACGCAGCAGGCCATCGTGCGCAAGCTCGTCGCCGACCGCATCGACCTGCCGTCCTACGCCTTCAAGAAGCCGTGACCATGCCCACTCCGCGCAAAGTCAAACGCCTCGCCCCCCCGCCCCGCACGGCGGAGGTCCGCATCCCCACACCCACGGCCAAGCGCTTCTACGGCGAGGGCATCCCCGGCGTCGACGAGGAGAAACTGCGCGGCAAGCTCATCGTCGTCGAGGGGGCGGATGGCTCCGGGCGCTCCACCCAAATCGCGCAACTCGTCGAGTGGCTCGAAGGTAACGGCCACGCCACCGTGCAGGTCGGCCTGAAACGCTCTGACCTCGTCAGCGACGAGCTGAACAAGGCGCAGGAAGGCAACATTCTCAGCCGCACCACCCTGAGCCTCTTCTACGCCACCGACTTCGCCGACCAGGTCGAGAACATCATGCTCCCCGCGCTCAAGGCTGGGTTCATGGTCCTCGCCGACCGATACATTTACACCCTCATGGCGCGCGACCTCGTGCGCGGCATGGACGAGGCGTGGTTGAAAAACCTCTACGGCATCGCCCTCGTGCCCGACGCGGTCTTCTACCTGAACATCACGCCCGAGCAGCTCGTGCAGCGGACCTTCGCCAAGAGCAAGGCCCTCGACTACTGGGAGAGCGGCATGGACCTCGGCCTCTCGCGCGACATGTTCGACAGCTTCCTGAAATACCAGGCCCTCATGGCCCGGCAATTCACCCGCCTGCAAGCCACCTACGGCTTCGACATCGTGGACGCCGACCGTTCCCCCGAAGACGTGAACGCCGACCTGCGGCGCAAGATCGAGTCCGTGCTCGCGGGGCAATGAGCCGAGGCCGCCACGATTTACCGACGTGACAGACGGTCGGATTTGCGAGAGCGGACAGACCCCGGAGGCCCCTGCGCCTCAGGCCGCTTCCGCAGTTGAGCCTGACGCGCCCGCGAAGTAGTCTTCGCCGCACGACATGAGCCCGCCCGCCGCAACCCCGGATTCGCCACCGGTCCGTCGATCGGATGCCCCAGTCCATCCGCTGGCCGCCGCGCTGCTGATCTTCGTGGACAACCTCTGGATGCTCGCGGACTGGAACGCGCTCACCTGGTTCTTCACCATCCCACTGAGTTTCCTTTCCGTCGCCTTCCCCACCTTCTTCCTCCAACGCTTCCTGCACCGGGATGGATGGGGAAAATCCCTCGGCAAGGGCCTGCTGCTGGGCGTGCTCGCGGGTGTGCCGACTTCCATCGTGGGTTCTCCCGTGGGCCTTGTGCTGCTGACGTGGGCGGGCATCCTGCGCGCGAAGAGTGCCCTCGCTCCGCAGACATTCCACACTCCCGCGCACGTGCCGCCGCTCCCCGTTTCGATTGAGGCCCAAGTCATCGCCACAACTCCGCTCCCGCCCACGCTCCCGCCCACGCTCCCGCACGCCGCTCCAATTTCCCCGCGTCGGGTCGAGCCGTGGTGGGTGAAGCTCATCATCATCCTGTTGCTGTGCGGAACCCTTCTCCTCGCCACCCGGATGGTTCTCGACCACACCGCTGGCATCGCCGCGAAGTTCCGCCAAGCGCACATCACGGAGACCTTCACCTCCGCGCTGCCCAAGCTGGCCCGCACGCCCGGCGGCAATCTCGAACTCGCCACCGCCACATCCACCGAGACGCTCACGCGCGCCGACGAACGCACCATCGCGTGGGACATGATCTACCTCGGCAAGACCGTCTCCGAAATCTCCGTGCCCGTGACCTACCGCTTCCACTTGCAGCTCCGCGATGCGTGGAAGCTCGACGTGGTCGGCAACACCTGCGTGGTCCGTGCGCCCGCCATCCGGCCCAGCCTGCCCCCGGCGATTCACACCGAAGGAATGCAGAAACGCTCCGAGTCCGGCTGGGCGCGCTTCGACGCCCGCGAGCAGATGGCCGAACTGGAACGCAGCATCACCCCACGCCTCACCCGTCTCGCCGGCGACCCGCGCCGCCTCGCCCTCGTCCGCGAGGAGTGCCGCAAGACCGTCGCCGAGTTCGTGCGCGACTGGCTCCTGCGCGAGGACCACTGGCGGCAAGACAGGTTCTCCAGCATCAAGGTGGTCTTCGCCGACGAGCCGGATGCAAAACCCGAGCTTGCGCCGGCCGTCATCCTCTTGAGATAGTCCGCACACGTAATAAATATGAGCACTGTTCCACATCTCCCCGTTCTCCGGCTGGGCCGCAACTACGAGTCCCTCGACAAGTTCGAGGTGAAGGACCACAAGACCGGCGAGGTGAAGGCCGTCCTCTCCAACGTCAACGCCGGCATCGTCCGCCGTGACCTCGCGAAGATTGAGTCCGCCCGCGCGGCCTTGAAGAAGTTCACCTGCGCCGAGCTGATGGAGATGTCGGCGAAGGCGGGCGAGCACTTCCTCAACGGCACGCTGCCGCTCGGCGACCAAGGGCACACGCAGTCGGCGCAGCAATACATCGAGACCCTGAGCTGCACGAGCGGCCTGCCGTGGAACATGGTCCAGCGCAACATGGCTAAGATCCACTTCGCGCTGACGAACATGAAGTTCGTCCTCAACGGCCTCTCGCGCGGGCTGGACTTGGGCATCCTCGACCGGGGCACGGGCGAGCAGTTCGGCACCAATCTGAGTTACTTCCCCTCGTGCAACGCGCTCGGTCTGGTGATGCCCAGCAACTCTCCCGCGGTGAACTCGCTGTGGATTCCCGCCATCTCGCTCAAGACGCCCGTCATCATCAAGCCGGGCAAGGAAGAGCCGTGGACGCCCTTTCGACTGATTCAGGCGTTCATCGCGGCGGGCGTGCCGGCGGAGGCCTTTGGCTTCTACCCGACCGACCACGAGGGCGCGGGCGAAATCCTCAAGAGCACGGGCCGCGCGCTCATTTTCGGGGACAAGAACACGATGGCTCAATACGCCAACAACCCCGCCATCCAGCTCCACGGGCCGGGCTGGAGCAAGTTCCTCATCGGCGACGACTGCATCGAGCACTGGCCCGACTACATTGACGTCATCGCCGGGGCCATCTCCGACAACGGCGGTCGCTCCTGCATCAACGCCTCCGCCGTGGTCGTGCCGAAATACGCCGCTGAGATCGCCGACGCGCTCGCGCGGAAGCTCGGGCCCTTCACCCCGACGGGCGCGGAAGACCCGAACGCCCGGCTCTCCGGTTTCGCGAACCTCAAGATGGCAGACTTCATTGATACGCAGATTGACGACGCCTTGAAGACGCCCGGCGCAACGGACGTGACGGCGAAATATCGCAACGGCCCGCGCAAGGTCATCTTCGAGGGTGGCACCTACATGCGGCCGACCATCGTGCTGTGCGACAACTTCGCGCACCCGCTGGCGAACAAGGAATTCCTCTGCCCCTACGCCAGCGTCGTGACCTGCCCGCAGTCGGAGATGCTGCACAAGATTGGCTACACGCTGGCCGCGAGCGTCATCACGAAGGACCAGTCGTTCATCGAGGCCGTGACGGACTTCGCGGAGATTGACCGGCTCAACATCGGCCCGGTCTCGACGATGAAGATTTCGTGGGACCAACCGCACGAGGGCAACATGTTCGAGTTCCTCTGGCAGCGCCGCAGCATCGAGCGGGCGTGGTAGCGAGGCTTTCGTCCGAGCGCGCACTCAGCGTCGACGGTGGGACCCACTAAATTCCTTTGCCCGCCCCTGCCCCGCCGCTACTTTCCGCGCGTGGATCATTCGCCCGGCTTTCTCAAGCTCGTCAACGACGCCCGCGCCAACGTGCGTGAACTCACCGTCGAGCAGCTTCGTGCCCGACTCACCGCGAACCCGCGTGCCTTGCTGCTCGACGTGCGCGAAGATTCCGAATGGCAGGCGGGCCACGCGGAGCAGGCGCAGCACCTCGGCAAAGGAATTCTGGAGCGGGATTTGGAGCTGCGTTTCCCCGACCCGGACGCGGAGATCATCCTGTATTGTGGCGGCGGCTTCCGGTCCGCGCTGTCGTGCGATGCCGCGCAGCGCATGGGCTACCGCAACGTGGCGTCGCTCGTCGGCGGCTACAAAGGCCTGGTCGCCGCAAACTGGCCGATGAAGAAAGCGGCCTGAGCACCGTCCCTGAGTTTGATTTTATGAAACACCTACTTCCCTTGTTCTGCGCCCTGTTCGTCGCCCAGCACTACGCGCCCGCCCAAGCTCCGGCCACCGTCGTCACCTTTGAGTCCGCCAAGCTCACGGCGGGTGATGCGTTGCCCGGCAGCAACGCCATCGTGACAGTGAGCTTCAAGATTGAGGCCGGCTATTATCTCCATTCCAACCGCCCAATCCTCCGCGGCGCGATGGCAACCCAAGTGCAAGTCGGGACGCTGGGCGCCACGCGCGCGCTGCCGGGGGCGTTTTCTAATCCAGGGCAGAAGACCATCCCGGGCAACGCCGTGCCGGTGCAGGTTTATGAAGGTGGCCTGACCGTCACCGTGCCCGTGGTCATCGCGGCCAACGCCGTTTTCCCGCTCACGCTGCCCGGGACGATCTCCTACGCGCCGGTGAATGAGAAGACGCAGACCGCCGGGCGCGCAGAGTTGGTGCGCTTCAACATCACGCTTCCGCGCACGACCAAGACGCCGCCCGTGGCAACAAAGGCGCCTGCTGTTGCACCGAAGAAGAAGTGACGGTGGCGCGCGTTGCGCTGCGAGACTTCGCTCGCAATTTTTTACCACTTGGCAAGTGACGCTACTGCTTCTACAACCACGCCCGGTTCTTTGAAGTCGGCGGTTCACCCCGCCACATAACACCGCTTACAAGTGCAGGGAACCCCGTGAGAATCGGGGACGGTTGCGCCACTGTGACGGGCTACGGACTCCCAATGCCACTGACTGAAGGTCGGGAAGGCGGGAGCGAGGTTTGAAGCCCGGAGTCAGGATACCGGCTTGTCAGCGCTCGTCAGGGCACGCTCACCCGTGCTCACTTCTCCGACAAAGAGAAGGATGAGGCCAGCCCGACGAACCATCTTTCGGCGGGATTGAGATGCCTTCATTCTCCAATTTGCGGAGGTGAAGGCTTTTTCGTTTTCACCTCCCATCTGGTCTCCAACACAACCGCTCCGCGCGCCCAAGAACCCGCGCGGGGCTTGCAGTGAAAGACCAGAATGAAAACCGAAGCCAGAAGTCAGAAGTCAGTGTTCAGTCGGCGATGGAACTCTCGTTCTATCCTCTATCCTCTCCTCGCCATCCTCTCGGCCACAGCCGTGGCGCAGGAGAAGCAAACCAACGCCCCCGTCACCATTCCCGCCGTCGTCGTGACGGCGACGCGGCTGCCGGAAGAAACCATCGCGGTGGAGAAAGTCCCGGCCAACGTCACGGTCATCACGCGCGAGACCATCGCGCAATCGCCGGCCTTCACTTTGCCGGAGCTGCTGCGGCAGCAGGTGGGCTTTACCTCGCTCGACACCGTCGGCTTCGCCGGGCAGCAGGCGCAGTTCAGCCTGCGCGGCTACGGCGACAAGGCGGGCACGCTCATCTTGCTGGACGGCGTGCGCGTGAACGACGCGGGCGGCGGCTTCTTCCTCTGGAACTCCGTGCCGCTCGCGGCCATCGAGCGCGTGGAGATCATCCGCGGCGGCGCCTCGACGATCTACGGCGAGGGTGCTGCGGCGGGCGTCATCAACATCATCACGAAGGAGGCGGCGAACAAACCGTTCTCCGGCAGCGTGGGCGCGAGCGGCGGCAATCTCGGTTTCTACCAAGGCAACTTCACCTTGAGCGGGCGCACGAATGCCTTCAGCTACGTCGTCACCGGCAGCCGCAACGAGTGGGCCGGTTGGCGCGACGGCGCAAATTATCGCGGTTGGAACTTCCTCGCCAAGCCGACGCTCGAAACCTCGGCGGGCCGCTTCACGTTCAGCTACCAGTTCCACGACGACTACAGCGAGAACCCGGACATCCTCACGCCCGCGCAGTTCGCGGCGAACCCGCGCCAGCGTGGCGCGACGCAGTTCACCTTCGAGCAGGAACTGCATCGCGGGTGGATCGGCTACCACAAGTCCTTCGAGGAGGCGTGGACTGTGAACGCAAAGGCGTTCGCGACGAAGGACGACAGCTTCGGCACCGGCTTCGCCAAGGCCACCACGGTGCAGCCCAGCTACGGTGGCACGCTGCAAGTGGACTGGAAGACCGAGCCGTGGCAGCACGCCAACACGCTGACCTTCGGCGGCGAGGCAGTGCGCCAGGAGTTCGCGCAGACGATCGAGGGCTTCGGCACGACCACCACGGTGCTCGACTCCACTACCTTGAGCTTCTTCGCCCAGGACACGCTGCAACTGCTGCCCAAGCTGGCGCTCGCGGCGGGCGTGCGCTTCGACCATCGCAGCTCGTATCTGGACATTCCCAATCTGTTCCCGCCGCCGCCGCCGTTCACCGGGAACAAGCAGAACAACGTGTGGAGCCCGAAGGTCAGTTTGAACTACGAGTTCGCGGAGAAGTCCTCGGCGTGGGCCTCGCTCTCGCAGGCCTACCGCCTGCCCAGCGCGAACGACATCGTGAGCGGAGACCCGCGTTTCGCCAGCAACGCCTCGCTCGTTCCCGTGAACGCACGAACGATTGAGTTCGGCGTGCGCAGCCAGCAGCACAAGCTCCTCGGCGGCAGCATCGCCTATTATCACAGCTGGGTGGACGACGACATTTTCTCCGACCCGGCGACGTTTGGTAACAACAACGCCAACGCCATCCGCCAGGGCGTGGAACTCACCTTGAACTCGCAGCCAGCCGAGTGGTTGGACCTGGACTTCAGCGCGGCGTGGTCGGACGCGCACTTCACGCGCGGCGCGTATGCCGGGCAGAAACAGGTGCTCGTGCCGGACTGGCAGTTGAACGGCGGCATGAATTTCCGTCTTGCGACGGGCTGGCTCTGGCGCGTCGAGACGGTCTATGTCACAGGCCAGCGGCACTTCAACGACCTGCCCAACACGGTCTCGCAAAACACCTACACGGTGGTGAACACGAAGTTGAGCTACCAGTGGAAGAACCTCACGACCTACGCGTCGGCGAACAACCTGCTCGACCGGCTCTACGAGCAGTTCCCGACTTACAATGCGTTCGCCACAGCGCTGCGGCATAACCCGGCGCCGGGCCTGAACTTCCAGCTCGGCGTGACCGCGACGTTCTGAGCCGGATGATTCGCTCACGCAAAGGCCGCGAAGGGCGCAAAGGCGAGGCTGAAGAAATCTCCTTTGCGTCCGCAGCGTCCTTTGCGTGAGGCTTCGGTCATCGCCCCATGAGCCGACACGCAGAAAACAAGCGCTGCCCCGAGTGCGGCGCGGCCTTCGAGTGCCTCGCCCGCAGCGGCGCGAACGACTGCTGGTGTATGAAACTCCCGCGCCTCCCCATGCCCACCGATGCGGCAGCCGATTGTCTCTGTCCCACCTGCCTCCGCGCCCAGATCGAGAAAAATCTTAGCCCCGGATTGAACCCGTATTGAACCCGGATGAAGGCACCGCAGTTCGCCGGACTGGCTTGATTCCGAATCCGTGTTTATTCCGTGTTCAATCCGTGGCTAAAAAATCCGCCGCCACTGGCCCACGGGCAAATCTCCCAGCTCGAATTCCCCGAATCGGCTCCGGTGCAGGCGTGTGACCGTCCAGCCCTGGCTGGCGAACATCCGCTTCACCTGATGATATTTTCCCTCGGTCAACTCCAGCCGCGCCTCGCGGGCGCTGACAATCTCCAACCGCGCCGGGAGACACGGCTTGCGTTCGTCCTCCAACACCAACTCGCCTGCAGCGAAGACGCCGATGAGCTTCGCGTCGAGGTCACGGTCCACGGTGACTTCGTAGAGCTTCGTCACATGCCGCTTGGGTGAAGTCCACTGATGCACCAGTTCGCCTTGGTCCGTGATGACCAGCGCCCCGGTGGCGTCCTTGTCCAGTCGGCCCACAGTCGTGACGGGCGGGTTCCGCTCCAGCCAGCGCTTCGGCACGAGGTCGAAGACGCGCGGGCCTTCCTTCGCGTCGTGCGAGCAGACATGGCCGGCGGGCTTGTGCAGCAAAACGAGAATGCCTTCCGGCGAATCAATCGGCTCGCCGTCCACCCACACCTCGGACGCACGCGCCTTCTGGTCCACCGCGCTCGCGCGTTGTCCGCTCACCAGCACACGCCCTCCGCGCACCCAAAGCCGCGCCTCGCTCCGGCTGCAATAGCCGCAGGAGGAAAGCAATTGGTCGAGGCGGCGGGGCGGCTGCGAGTTTGACACGGGCGGATCGTAAGCCAGATACCGCGAGGTTCCAACTTTGGACTAATCCCGAATTCCGAAGTTGAGCCGCGAAAGGGCGCAAAGAACACAGAAGGAGCCGAGCCGGGGATGGATGGGGTCGGGAAAATTTCCACCCGACCCCCTTTCCTACCAGTGGCTTTGCTTTGCGCTCTTTGCGCCCTTTCGTGGCCATTCCATTTCGGGATTCGGGCTAATCCCGCGTGAAAAACTCGTCGAGGTTCAGCATCACCCGGCCCAGCGCCACGAGCGTGGCTTTCTCGGCGACCTCGGGTGCGGCCTTCTTCGCGCCGGTAATTTTCGCCGCGCCGTCCGCGTCGGCCCGCGCGAGCTTGAGCTGGGCTTCGTAGAGTTTCAGTAGCCGACTCAACTCCTCGGCGCTCGGGGGACGTGAAAGGCAGCGGGTGAAACCGAGGCGGATGCGCTCGGCGGCATCCGCCGTGGGCACCTCGGCCATGCGAGCGCCGAGCTGCTGGGCGCACTCGAAGAACACCGGGTCGTTCAAGAGCGTGAGCGCTTGCAGCGGCGTGTTGCTGCGCTCACGGCGCGCGCAGGAGGTGTTCGAGTCGGGCGCGTCGAAGGTCATC
>SIBB01000059.1 GCA_009695395.1 Pedosphaera sp.
ACACCCAGTTCATTCCTTACACGGACCGGCTGGATTATCTCGCGCCGCTGGCGAACAACGTCGCCTACGCGCTCGCCGTCGAGAAGCTGATGGGCATTGACCAGCAGCTCCCGCCGCGCTGCCAATACATCCGCGTCATCTGCTGCGAGATGGCGCGCGTCTCGGCACACTTGCTGGGCCTCGGCGCGTTCGCGATGGACATCGGCGCGCTCACCGTCTTCCTGCACACGTTCACCGAGCGCGAGAAGATTTACTCGCTCATCGAAAGGCTGACCGGCGCGCGGTTCACGACGAGCTACACGCGCATCGGCGGGCTTTCGCGGGACTTGCCGCCGGGCTGGGCGGATGCGCTCCGCAAGTTCTGCGATGAGGTAGAAGTCAATTTCGCCGAGTCCGAGACGCTGCTCACGCGCAACCGTATCTTCGTGGACCGCACGCGGAACGTCGGCATCATCTCGGCGGCGGACGCGATTGACTACGGCCTCACCGGCCCGAACCTGCGCGGTAGTGGAGTGAGTTACGATGTGCGCAAGGCGCATCCCTACCTTGTCTACGGCGAGCTGGAGTTCGAGGTGCCCGTCGGCTCCGTCGGCGACAGCTACGACCGCTATCTGGTCCGCATGGAGGAGATGCGCCAGAGCGTGCGCCTTATCCGCCAGTGCCTCGCCAAGCTACCCGGCGGCGACGACAACGACGCGAAGGAACCCATCAACGTCCCCGACGGTAAAATCGTTCTGCCCCCGAAGGACAAGGTGCTCACGAGCATGGAGGAGCTGATTCACCAGTTCATGCTGGTGACGCAAGGCGTGAACGCGCCGCCCGGTGAAATCTATTTTGGCGCAGAGAACCCGAAGGGCGAGCTGGGCTTCTACATCAACTCGCGCGGGGGCGGCACGCCGTATCGGCTGAAGATTCGCGCGCCCTCGTTCTGCAACCTCAGCATCCTGCCGCACGTGCTGCCCGGCCACATGATGAGCGACGCGGTGAGCATCCTCGGTTCAATTGATTTTGTGATGGGAGAATGTGACCGATGACCTTCGCCGTCCCCGCCAACTTGGAAGCCCAGCTCGACGAGCTAGTGACGCACTACCCACAGAAGCGGAGCGCGTCGCTCATGCTGCTGCACGCGTTGCAGGAGCACTTCGGCTACATCTCGCGCGACGCCGTCGAGTGGACCGCCCGCAAGCTCGGACTCCAGCCCATCAACGTTTACGAGCTGGTCACGTTCTACCCGATGTTCCGGCAAGAGCCGCTGGGCAAGACGCACATCAAGGTGTGCCGCACGTTGAGCTGCGCGCTGGCCGGCAGCGGCGAGCTGCGCACGCACTTCTGCTCGAAGCTCGGCCTCGACGCCCACAAGCACGCGGCCCAGACCACGCCGGACGGGAAGTTCACCGTCGAGTTCGTCGAGTGCCTCGCCGACTGCGGCAACGCGCCGGTGGTTCTGCTGAACGAAGATTTGCTGCCCAAGGTCACGCCCGCGCAGGCGGATGAAATCGTCGCGAAGGGGAAATCGAAATGAAGATTTGGTTGCCCGACATGGATTTGAACCATGACAAACAGATTCAGAGACTGTTGTGCTACCATTACACCATCGGGCAGTCCGTAGCGCCGGGCAAAGTAGGGATTTCAAACTGAGAGTCAAGCCGCCATGCCGCAGGAACACCGCCTAATTCTCAAGCACGCCGACCAGCCCGGTTACACGCCGGACATGGAGTGCTACCTCCGCCACGGCGGCTACGACGCGCTCAAGAAGGTGCTCGCGCTCGCGCCCAAGGACCTCCCCGACGGCAAGAAAGTGTCCCCGCAGGAACAGGTGCGTGAGGACGTGAAGTCCTCCGGCCTGCGCGGTCGCGGCGGCGCGGGTTTCAGCGCGGGCATCAAGTGGTCGCTCGTGGACCGCCGAAGCGGCAAGCCCATCTACCTCATTTGCAACGCCGACGAGTCCGAGCCGGGCACGTTCAAGGACCGCCAAATCATCCACAAGGACCCCCACCAGCTCATCGAGGGGATGATTCTCTCCTGCTGGGCGAACGACGTGAAGCTCGCCTACCTCTACATCCGCGGCGAGATGCCGCAGGGCGCGAAGCTCTTGAACAAAGCCCTCGACGAGGCGCGCACGAAGAATTTCCTCGGTAAGAACATCCTCGGCTCCGGCTACGACTTGGAGATTTACGTCCACCGCGGCGCGGGCGCTTACATCTGCGGCGAGGAGACCGGCCTCATCGAGTCGCTCGAAGGCAAGCGCGCCTACCCGCGCATCAAGCCGCCGTATTTCCCCGCCGTGCTGGGCCTCTACATGTGCCCGACCATCGTGAACAACGTGGAGACCCTCTGCCACGTGAAGCACATCGTGAACATGGGCCCGGCCGAATACGCCAAGCTCGGCACGCCTAACAACACCGGCACGCGCATCGTTAGCCTGAGCGGCGACGTGAAGCGCCCCGGCTACTTCGAAATCGAGGTCGGCAAAGTCACCCTCGGCGAACTCATCAACGACCCCGCGTTCGGCGGTGGCTTACGAGAAGGGCGCAAACTCAAGGCCGTCATCCCCGGCGGCTCCTCGTCAAAAATTCTCAAGGCTGGCGAGACCTTCAAGCTCAACCGCAAAGGCCCCGACGGCCAGATGGCCAAGGTGGACGTGTCGCTTCTCGACCTGCCCTACGACTTCGATTCCCTCATGGCCGCCGGCACCATGTCCGGCTCTGGGGCCATCATCGTGCTCGACGACACCCGCGACATCGTCGAGACCCTCGCGAATCTCGCGGAGTTCTACGCGCACGAGAGCTGCGGCCAGTGCACTCCTTGCCGCGAGGGCGCACTCTGGATGAGCAAAGCGCTCCATCGCATGACCCACGGGGAAGGCCGCAAGGCCGACGCCGATTACCTCCTGCACATCGCACAAAACATCCAGGGCCGCACCATCTGCGCCTTCGGCGAGGCCGCCGCGTGGCCGGTGTTGAGCTTCGTGAAGAAGTTCAAGGAAGATTTCGAGACCAAGGGCGCTGCGGATGAAGCCAAAGCCGCCGCCAAACACTGATTTTCATGTCCGCCCCCGCGACAACTGAAGCCAAGCCCGCCTCGCCCGCCGCTGCGCTGGTTCCTCCTCCTCCGTCCGACAAAATCAAAATCAAGGTGGACGGCCGCGAGGTCGAGGTGCCGAAGATGATGCCCGACTGGCAGGGCAAGCCGCAGCCCACCACGATGCTCCAGGCCTGCCATCTCGCTGGACATGAGGTGCCGCACTACTGCTACCACCCGAAGCTCCCCATCGCCGGCAACTGCCGCATGTGCCTCGTCGAGTTCGGCACGCCGCAGTTGGGACCGGACCGCAAGCCCGTGCTCAACGAGGACGGCACGTCGAAGATCGCGAAGTCCGTGCTGCCTTACGAGCCGACCACGCCGCGTGGAGCCATCGCGTGCGCCACGCCCATTTCGCCCGGGATGGAGATTTACCCGAATTCCCCCGCGACGAAGCAGATGCGCGAAGCGGTGCTGGAATCGCTGCTCATTAACCACCCGCTCGACTGCCCCATCTGCGACCAGGCGGGCGAGTGCAAGTTGCAGGAATACTCCGTGCAGCACGGCCAGGCCGAGAGCCGCTTCGTAGAACAAAAAGTTCACAAGCCCAAGGCCGTGGACCTCGGCCCGCGCATCGTGCTCGACGACGAGCGTTGCGTGCTCTGCACCCGTTGCATCCGCTTCACGAAGGACATCGTCGGCGACGACGCGCTCGGCATCGTCAATCGCGGCAGTTACAACACGATCGCCGCTTGGGCCGAGGGCGCGTTCGACAACAACTACACGCTCAACACCGTGGACATCTGTCCCGTGGGCGCGCTCACCTCTAAGGATTTCCGCTTCCAGATGCGCGTGTGGTTCATGAAGGAGACGAAGAGCCTCTGCACCAGCTGCGGCACCGGCTGCAACATCGTCGTCGGATCGCGCGAGGAGAAAGTCTATCGCTACGAGCCGCGCCAGAACGACGCCGTGAACTCGACGTGGATGTGCGATTCAGGCCGTTTGAATTACAAGTGGATTGGCCGCGCAGACCGGCTCCAGAAATGTGGAATGCGGATTGCGGAACGCGGCATGTTGGAAGTCGCTTGGCCGACCGCTCTCAAGGCCATCTCCGCCAAGCTCTCCTCCGCCCCGACCGGCAGCGTGGCCGTCATCGCCAGCGCACGACAGACAACCGAGGAACTCTGGCTCCTCGCCAAGCTCGCGAAGAAGTTCAACGCGCTGACCGACTCCATCGCCCGCAACGGCGAGGGCGACAAACTACTCGTCAACTCGGACAAGAACCCGAACTCCAACGGCTCGCGGGTCACCGGTATCGCTGGGCCGCAACTCGGCGCGAACCTCGCGAAGATTGCCGATGGCATCCGCATCGGCAGCATCAAGACACTCATCGTCTTCGGCGAGGACGTGACTAAGCACGGCATCGGCGTGGACCTGCTTGCGAAGCTCGACACGCTCATCGTCAGCGACATCCTCCCGAACGCGACCACCGCCGCCGCGCACTTCGTCCTGCCCGGCTGTGCGCACGTCGAGAAGCGCGGCACGTTCGTGAACGTGAAGGGTCGCGTGCAGAAGTTCATGCGCGCCGTCGAGGCTCCCGGCGACGCCCGGCCCGAGTGGGAGTTCCTGCACGAGCTGGTTCATCACGTCACCGGCCAGAACGGCTTCTCGACTATCGAAGGCTTGTTCAACCAGATGGCGCGCGAAGTCCCCGGCTTCGCGGGCCTCGAATGGGCGAAGCTCGGAGACACGGGTGTGACGGTGCAAATCTAGTTTTACATGGCCTGGCTTGATTCATTAAGTCCGCAGACGCAGTTCGTGTTCTTCACGCTGCTGAAGATTGGCTGCGTGCTGGGGCTGCTGCTCACGCTCGTCGCCTACGCGGTGCTGGCGGAGCGCAAGGTCTCGGCACTCATCCAAGACCGCGTCGGGCCGAACCGCGTGAACCTCCCGCTCATTGGCAGCATCCCTTTCCTCGGCCAGTTTCTCACGAAGCTCGGCTTCTGGCATCCGCTCGTGGACGGCGTGAAGAGCTTCATCAAGGAAGACTTCACCCCGGGGCACGTGCGGAAGATTTACTTCTGGCTCGCGCCGGCCATCTCGCTCGTGCCGGCGTTCCTCGTCATCGCGGTGATTCCGTTCGGCTCCACGCTCGGCGCGCAGAAGATGGTCATCGCGGACCTCAACGTCGGCATCCTCTACACCTTCGGCATCGTATCGCTCGGCGTGTATGGCGTCGTGCTGGCGGGCTACGCCGCGAACTCGAAGTTCCCCTTCCTCGGCGGCATCCGCGCCAGCGCACAGATGATTTCCTACGAAATCGCGATGGGTATGAGCGTCATCCCGGTCTTCCTCGTCGTCGGCCACTTGAACCTCGGCAAAATCATCGAGCATCAGGCGCAGAACGGCTGGAACGTTCTGCCCATCTTCGGCGGCGGCTTCAGCGCACAGACGCTCCTGCTCGTCCCGTGCGGACTGGTGTCGTTCGTGATTTTCTTCATCTCCGCCCTCGCGGAAACGAACCGTCTGCCCTTCGACATGGCGGAGTCGGAGTCCGAACTCGTCAGCGGCTACCACACGGAATACAGCTCGATGAAGTTCGGCATGTTCTTCATCGGCGAATACGCGAACATGTTCGCCGGCGCGGCCATGATGACGACGCTCTTTTTCGGCGGCTGGACGCTGCCCTTCTTCGGCCTCGATGTCGCGCCTGTGGCTGGCGAATGGTGGAAGGGCCTGCTGCACATCGGGATTTTCATGGGGAAGATGCTCGGGTTCATGTTCACCTTCATGTGGATTCGCTGGATGCTCCCGCGCTTCCGCTACGACCAGTTGATGGACCTCGGCTGGCGGCGGATGATTCCGCTGGCCTTGGCGAATATCATTCTCACTGCGGGCGTGCTGGCCCTGACCAACCGTTGACCGACGCGCGATTATGATTGTCAAACGCAACGCACTGACTTGGTTTGAGCGGCTCTATCTGCCGGCCATCATCGGCGGGCTGAAGGTCACCACGCGCCATTTCCTCAACACCCTCACCACCAAGACGCCCGTCACTCAGCAGTATCCCGAGGAGCCGACGCGCGTGCTGCCCGGCTATCGCGGTGCGCCGTATCTCGTGCGCGACCAGGATGGCGCGACCAAGTGCGTGTCCTGCCAACTCTGCGAATTCGTCTGCCCGCCCAAGGCCATCCGCATCACGCCACCCGGCCCGACCGGCAAGCCCGCCGACCGCACCAACGCGGAGAAGATGCCCGAGGAGTTCGAAATCAACATGCTCCGCTGCATCTTCTGCGGCCTGTGCCAGGAAGTCTGCCCGGAGGAAGCCATCTTCCTGAAGAGCGACTTCTCCCTCACCGGCCTCGCGCGCAGCGAGATGATTTACGACAAGGACAAGCTGCTCGCCCTCGGCGGCACGCACCCCGGCATCCAGAAGTGGAAGCACAAGCTGGACGAAGCGAAGGAGCAGGAAACTTTCCCGGTGAAGGTCTAGGCATCGCACATGGCATTACCCGACATTCTTTTTTACCTCTTCGCCTTCCTCACGCTCCTCTTCGGCGTGCTGGTGGTGGCCAATCCGTTCAGCCGCAACCCCGTCACGAGCGCGATGTTCCTCGTGCTGACCATCTGCGCGATGGCCGGCCTCTTCGTGCTGCTCAACGCCTTCTTCCTCGCGGCGGTGCAAATCCTCGTCTATGCGGGCGCGGTGATGGTGCTCTTCCTCTTCGTCATCATGCTCCTCGACCTCAAGGAGGAGCAGCGCCGGAAGATCAACCTCTTCGGCATCGTGACCGGCACGGGCGCGGTGCTGGGCCTGGGCTTCCTGCTCACCCGCACCATCTGGGGCGGCGACCTCGAACAAGCCGCCAACCCGCGCGTCATCGGCGACACCAAGGCACTCGGCCTCGAACTGTTCACCAAGGGCCAGTTCCTCCTCCCCTTTGAAATCGTCTCCGTCCTCCTGCTCGTCGCGATGGTGGGCGTGATTCTCCTGAGCAAGAAGGAGCTGAAATGAACGTCGGCCTCGAACACTACCTCACCGTCAGCGCGATGCTCTTCTGCCTCGGGCTGCTGGGCGTCATCCTGCGGCGCAACGTCCTCGTCATCTACATGTCGCTGGAATTGATGCTCAACGCCGCGAACCTCGCGCTCGTCGCCTTCTCGCGGTTCAACGAAAACCTCACCGGCCAGATGATGGTCTTCTTCATCATCACCGTCGCGGCGGCGGAAGTCGCCGTCGGCCTCGCGCTCATCGTCGCGCTCTACCGCAAGCGCCAGTCCGCGCACGTGGAAGACCTGACCTCGCTGAAACTCTGACATGGACCCCACTCTCAGCCTCGCCGGCTACGCCGCGCTGACGATTCTGCTCCTGCCGCTCGCAGCGGCGGCGGTCATCGCGTTCTGCACGCAACGCGACGGCGAGCGCAGCGCGAACCTGTCCATCGGCGCGATTGCCCTCAGCTTCATCCTGAGCCTCGGCCTCTTCTTCTTCGCCGGCGACAAGGCGGTGGAGACAAACTTCAACTGGCTCTCCGTCGGCGACCTGAAAGTCTCCTTCGGCCTCCTGCTCGACCCGCTCTCCAAGCTCATGCTCCTCGTCGTCACCGGCGTCGGGCTGATGATTCACATCTACTCGCGCGGCTACCTGCATGGCGACCGCAGCTACAGCCGCTACTTCGCCAGCCTGAGCCTCTTCACCTTCTCGATGCTCGGCATCGTGCTCGCGAACAACCTCTTCATGATGTTCGTGTTTTGGGAACTGGTCGGCGTGAGCAGCTACCTGCTCATCGGCTTCTGGTTCGAGAAGAACTCCGCTGCCGACGCCGCGAAGAAAGCCTTCCTCACCAACCGCGTCGGCGACTTCGGGTTCATCCTCGGCATCATCCTGACGTGGGTCGCGCTCGGCTCGGTGAACTTCGCTGAGCTCGCCAGTGCGCTCGACGGCAAAGCGTTTCCCTTCGCCAGCCTAACCGAACCGCTCGGCAAAATCGCCGGGGGCACGCACTGGTGGGTCGTTCACCCGAACGTCCTCGCCACGCTCGTCGGACTGCTGCTCTTCATGGGCGCGATGGGCAAGTCCGCCCAGTTCCCGCTGCACGTCTGGCTGCCGGACGCGATGGAAGGCCCCACGCCGGTCAGCGCGCTGATTCACGCCGCCACGATGGTCGCCGCCGGCGTCTTCATGCTCTGCCGCATCTTTTTCATCCTGGATATTCCAGGCTCCCACGCGCTGGAAATCATCGCGTGGATTGGCGGCTTCACCGCGCTGCTCGCCGCGCTCATGGCGCTCCAGCAAAACGACATCAAGCGCATCCTCGCCTACTCCACGCTTTCGCAGCTCGGCTACATGGTGATGGCCGTCGGCCTGCACGCGCCCGGCCCGGCGATGTTCCACCTCACCACGCACGCGGCCTTCAAGGCGCTGCTGTTTCTCGGGGCTGGCTCCGTGATTTACGCCTGCCACCACGAGCAAAACATTTGGAAGATGGGCGGCCTGCGGGAAGCCATGCCGACGACCTGGCGCACCTTCCAATGGGGCACGCTCGCGCTCTGCGGCGTGTGGCCGTTCGCCGGCTTCTTCAGCAAGGACGCCATCCTCGCCAGCGCGCTGGAGCGCAATAACATTCCCCTCTTCGTCCTCGGCGTTTTCGTCGCGGGTCTGACGACCTTCTACATGAGCCGCCTCGTGCTGGTCGCCTTCTGCGGCAACGCCCGCAGCGAGGAAGCCAGCCACGCGCACGAATCGCCGAGCGTGATGATTTGGCCACTGAAAATCCTCGCCGTGCCGACGCTGCTCGCGGGCGCGTGGGGCATTGACGCCTACATCGGCAAGGCCTTCCCAGCCGGGCACCAACCGCACAACGAAGGCTTCTGGCAAAACCTCTTCTCGCCGTTCAACCACAACATCCTCGCCGCCGGTTTCGGTCTGTTGGCCGTCGTGGCCGGCTGGCAGCTCGCACGCGCCCTCTACACCAACGCCGCCAGCGACCCACTGCCCGACAAAATTGGCGTGATGGCGAAGCTCGCCCGCGACCGCTTCTACTTCGACGAGCTTTACGAGTGGTTCATCTCCGTGACGCAGGAGACTCTCGCGAAGGTCGCCGACTGGTTCGACCGCTGGCTCATCGCTGGCCTGCTCGTGCGCGGCACGCACGGCACCACCGAGTTGGTCGGCCGCGCCCTGCGGCTCGTGCAGACCGGCAGCCTGCAAACCTACGCCTTCCTCTTCGCCGCCGGCGTCGTGCTGGTGCTGGCGTGGCAGCTCCTCCAAACGCACGCCCACTAAGCCATGTCGCTGCTTTCCTCCATCTTCCTCCTCCCGCTGCTAGCCGCGCTCGTGGTGCTGTGCATCCCGCGCAACTACAAGTTCGTCATCCGGCTCGTCGCCCTCGGCGCGACCTTTGCCTCGATGCTTCTCGCGCTCGCGCTGTTCGCTAAATACAACGCCGCCCCGGTCGAGAACGGCTTCAAATTCGTCGAGAAGCACGCGTGGGTGAGCATCTCCGCTCTCAAGCTCGACATCGGCTGGCACCTCGGCGTGGACGGCATCAACCTCGGGCTCATCGTGATGGGAGCCATCGTCGCGTTCGCCGCCGCCTGCGTGTCGCGCGAAATCACGCGGCTGGAGAAGGAGTATTACATCCTGCTGCTCGTGATGGCCGGCGGCATCCTCGGCGCGTTCGCGTCGCTGAACCTCTTCTTCTTCTACTTCTTCCACGAGCTCGCGCTGGTGCCGACCTTCATCATGATTGGCGTCTGGGGCCACGGCGAAAATCGCAATTACGCCACGTTCAAAATCACCATCTATCTCAGCCTCGGTGCGCTCATCGCGCTGGCTGGCCTCATCGCGCTCTACATCCAGTCGGGCGCGAACACCTTCGACATCGTCGAGCTGACCCAGGCCGTGAAGGCCCGGCCGCTCCCGCTCGCGGCGCAGTCGCTCATCTTCCCGCTGCTGCTTTTCGGCTTCGGCATCCTCGTCTCGCTCTGGCCGTTCCACACGTGGGCGCCGCTCGGCTACGCCGCCGCGCCGACCGCCACCGCGATGCTCCACGCCGGTGTGCTGAAGAAGTTCGGCCTTTACGGCCTACTGCGCGTTGGCATCCCGCTCATGCCCGACGGTGCGTCGGCGTGGCTCGAAATCCTCGCCTTCCTCTGCCTCGGCAACATCGTTTACTGCGGCCTCGTCGCGATGCGGCAGAAGGATTTGAACCTGCTCATCGGCAACTCCAGCGTCGCGCACATGGGCTTCATCTTCCTCGGCATCGCCAGCTTGAGCCTTGTCGGCGTGACGGGCGCGGTAGTCGTGATGGTCGCGCACGGCTTCCTCGCGGCGCTGACCTTTGGCCTGAGCGGCGCGCTCCGGGCGCAGACCGGCACGCTCGAGATGGAAAAGCTCGGCGGCCTTCTGCGGCAAATCCCCTTTCTCGGCGCGGCGCTCGTGATGGCGATGCTTGCGGGTTGCGGCCTGCCGGGCTTCGCGAACTTCGTCGGCGAGGCGATGGTCCTCTTCGGCGCCTGGCGCGCCTTCCCACTCGTCACCATGCTGGCCACCTGGGGCGCGCTCATCATCGGCGCGGTCTACATGCTACGCGCCGTTCGCAACATCCTGCACGGCCCCGCGAAGCCCGAGTGGGCCGCGCTCAAGGACGCGAGTGCTTGGGCGAAAGTGCCGTTCGTCCTCCTCCTGGCCGCGCTGCTCCTGCTCGGCTGCTACCCGCGCCTGCTGACCGACAAGATTCAACCCAGCGTCGCCGCCATCCTCGCGATGTCCGAGGCCCGCACCGCCGACAAGGCCGTGCGCCCCGGTGAGTTGAAGAAAGCCGCCGGCGAGGCCAAGCAACGCGCCGTGCAGCCGCGATAACTTTGACCGCTGAATGAACGCCTCTCTCATTGTCCTCGAACTCGCCGTGGGGGTGCTCGGCCTGCTCGTGCTCGTGCAGGACTGGTTCACGCCCGCCAAGGACCGCCGGACGCTCGGCTACGGAGCGGTGCTCGGCGTCGCAGTCGTCCTCCTCTACAGCTTCTTCGCGTTCGATGGCACCGAGACGCAATACGCCTTCGGCAACGCCTACGTCATGGACGGCCTCGCGCTGTGGTTCAAGCGCTTCTTCCTCCTCGCCGCGCTGCTGGTGCTCATCATGGCCACCGAGTTCAGCGACCGCTTCGAGGCCGGGCAGTCCGAGTTCTTCGCGCTCATCCTGTTTGCGCTGGCCGGCATGATGTTCGCCGCGTCGGCCAACGACTTCATCCTCCTCTTCGTCTCGCTGGAGCTAATCACCGTCACCTTCTACGTGCTCGTCAGCTTCCTCCGGCGGCGTGTCGAATCGCTCGAAGCCGGCGTGAAGTATCTCATCCTCGGCGCGCTGTCGTCCGGCTTCCTCGTCTATGGCATCGCGCTCGTCTTCGGCGCGAGCGGCACGATGAACTTCAACGAGCTGGCCGAAAAACTCGCGAACAACGCCGCGCTCGGCCACAAGCAGTTGCTCATGGCCGGGGTGCTGCTCGTGCTCGTGGGCCTCGGCTTCAAGATGGCTGCCGTGCCATTCCAAATCTGGGCCCCCGACGTGTATCAAGGCTCGCCCACGCCCACCACCGCGTTCCTCTCCGTCGGCTCGAAGGCCGCCGGCGTTGTGTTGCTCATGCGCCTGCTCGGCACCGCCATTCCCGACCTCGCCTTCAATCTGGAGAAGCTCTTCATGGCGATGGCCGCCGGAACGATTCTCTACGGCAGCCTCTGCGCCATCCCGCAGCGCAACCTCAAGCGCCTGCTGGGCTACAGCAGCATCGCCAGCGCGGGCTACCTCCTGCTCGGCTTCGCGGTGATGAACCGTGCCGGCTCGTCGGCGATTCTCTACTACCTCGCCGGCTACCTCTTCACCGTCCTCGCCGCGTTCATGGTCATCGCCGTGGTCGTGCAAGAAGCCGGGGCCGAAGACATCTCCTCGCTCGCCGGCCTTGCGCAGCGCTCGCCGATCCTCGCCACCTCGTTGACCCTCGCGATGGTCTCGCTCGCTGGCATCCCGCCGCTCGCGGGCTTCTTCGGGAAATTTCTCCTG